>JBKCGY010000295.1:0-4923 GCA_046303015.1 Bacteroidota bacterium
ATCACACTGCTCGCAACCCAAATTCTCATTGGTTTCAAGTAGTCGGTTATATCTTATTTGGGTATAGCCTCTGATAGCAATGCTTTCATACCACTTTTTAGTTGCCGGATACTGTTTTTTTACAGAATCCCCCTGGGAAAATGAAATCACAGGCAATAGAATACAAAAGAAGCATAGAGGCAGCAAGTATCTGCCGGAAGATAGATACATATTTTTTTCTTAAGCACGGCAAAGCTAACCGTCCAATGTTAAGAAATTATTAAGTCTTTAGGCCTCCCCTGGGGGGAGGGGATTCGGTTTACTTTTGCTAAAATTATTCTGCGATGAGTGCTTTTAATTCCTTCATGAAGATCTTTCTTCCCAAAGACCGCATTTTTTACACTTTATTTGAACAAGTAGGAGAAACTGTAGTGGAAATGGGCAAAACGCTCAAACAACTGGTACACGAAAACAATGTTGAAGAAAGGGAAAAACTGCTGACTCGAATCGAAGATCTGGAACACAAGAATGATGAACTCACCCATAATATCTTTACCGAGTTAAGTCGCAATTTCATTACGCCTTTCGACAGAGAGGATATTCACTATCTGGCTACTTCGCTAGATGATATTGCTGATTATATTTTTGCTTCTGCCAAAAAGATCATCTTCTACAAAGTGGATCCCGATCAGGTAAATATTAAAAAAATGTCGGAGTTGATTTTACAGGGAACGGAGAATATCCACAACGCCATCACCGAATTGCGCAACATGTAAAACATGCGTAAGATTACCGATGCCCTAGTCAGAATCAATAGTATCGAGAATCAGGCAGACGATGAGTTCGATACGGCTATCATACATCTTTTTGCAACAGAACCAGACGCAAAGGAAGTAATCAAAAAGAGAGAAATTTTCACCGTACTGGAAATCGCCACTGACAAATGTGAAGATGCCGCGAATGTAATCGAATCCATTATTGTAAAGTACGCATAATTGCGGTCATAAAATTATTGTATGAGTTTAGTGATTGTCATTATCATCCTGGCTTTGGTATTTGATTATATTAATGGTTTTCATGATGCTGCCAATTCCATCGCTACGATTGTATCTACAAAAGTGCTTACTCCATTTCAGGCGGTACTTTGGGCAGCACTTTTCAATTTTGCAGCCTATTGGATCTTTAAAGATCATGCGGTTGCCAATAGTATCAGTAAAACAGTACACAAGGAGTTCATCACCCTCCCGGTAATTTTATCCGGATTGATTGCTGCTATTTTCTGGAATCTGCTTACCTGGTGGTATGGCATTCCTTCATCCTCATCACATACATTGATTGGAGGATTTGCAGGTGCAGCTATTACACATGCGTTGATAGTACATGAAGGAAGTCTTTCCTGGGGTGATATCGTTGAAAGTAAAACCATTATCCAAACCTTGTTCTTTATCATATTGGCTCCCCTAATTGGTATGGTTATCTCCGCTTTTATTGCCATTGTTACCATTATGCGAAATCTTTGGATTCGTTTTGCTATTATCGCAGTGGCGACATGGCTTACTGTATTGTTATTCGACATGTTTGAAACCAACAAAATGCTGGAGAACACACAGAAGTTTTATAAAATAGATAAATATAAAAAAGAAGTTGCGGATAACCCCACTGATACCATTGCGCAAGAAAAGCTAGCCAAAGCAGTAAGCGTATATGAAAAAGTAAAACCCCTGGTAGAAGACTATGATCAGCTGGGAGCTGCCGCCATTGCCAAAACCACCTATGAGAACGGTTGGCTAAAAGACATTGAAGCGAGCAGACTCAAAGATGAAGTGCGCAATGCTAACGATTATCTTATTCTTGAAGCTGCCGCAGTAGCAGATTCCCAAAAAGAAAAAGCATATAAAGAAGCAAAAGAAAAAACGGAAAAATATAAAGGTCCGCTAAAGCAATATCTGGCCAAAGAGATGAATATGGATAGTTTAATGGTTTCACTGAATGCTATCTACCCTATTCATGAAAAAAACATTCATAAGGTCAAAACAAAAATTAATGCCTTTGATATTGAAACTGCTTTTGCAAAAAATATCGATAAATCTAACAACAACTCAATCGTATGGGGCATTATTATTGCTTCCATTTTCTTCTGTTTGGTGTATTTATATACCGAAAAAATTAAAACGCCCACTTCATATCGGGTAGCAAAAATGTTTAAAGGGCTTCAATTATTCAGTTCAGCAGCTTTTAGTTTAGGGCATGGCGGTAACGATGCGCAAAAGGTAATGGGCATCATTGGTGCTGCTTTGATTGCGAATGGTACAATTCAAGATTTTGGACAATTGCCAAACTGGGTTCCCATTGCCTGTTATCTTGCTATTGGTTTGGGTACTTTAAGTGGTGGATGGAAAATTGTGAAGACAATGGGTACGAAAATCACCAAAGTTACTCCGCTCGAAGGGGTTGCTGCTGAAACAGCCGGCGCATTTACATTATTCTTTACCGGTCAAATGGGTATTCCTGTTTCTACCACGCATACCATCACCGGCTCTATCATTGGGGTAGGCGCAACCAAAAGATTAAGTGCTGTACGCTGGGGTGTTACTACCAATCTATTATGGGCCTGGCTGCTCACCATCCCCGTAAGTGCGGCACTGGCTGCATTGACTTACTGGGTATGTAGCTGGTTTATGTAAGTCAAAGGTCAAAAGGCAAAACCAAAAAAGTTTTCCGCCCCTCCTTAGGCGGGGCTGTTGTCGTGGTTGTCATAGTGGTCATGGTCAACGACCAACGAGAAACGATTAACGAATAACGATATTTTTATTATTTTCGACCTGCGGATGAACACCTTCATCCGCTTTTTTATCGCCCATAAAAAGATATATTGATATGAAGGGTATTATACTCGCCGGCGGTTCCGGTACCAGACTACATCCCATTACGTATGCCATCAGCAAACAGATCATGCCGGTATATGATAAACCTATGATCTATTATCCTCTAAGTATTCTGATGATGGCGGGCATCAAGGAAATATTAATTATCTCCACGCCGCATGATTTACCACATTTCAAAAGATTGTTGGGAGATGGTAATAACCTGGGAGTGCAATTTGAATATGCAGAACAACCTTTACCTAACGGTCTGGCACAAGCGTTTGTGATCGGAGAAAAATTCATCGGCAACGATAAAGTGGCTTTAGTTTTGGGTGATAATATTTTTTACGGCTCCGGCTTAGGTAAATTACTGGAAAGAAATACCAACCCCGAAGGAGGCATCATCTACGCTTATCATGTAAGTGATCCCGAGCGTTATGGAGTTGTAGAATTTGACAAAGAAAATAATGTATTAAGCATCGAAGAAAAACCCGCTCAGCCTAAAAGTAATTATGCCGTACCCGGGCTTTATTTCTATGATAACGATGTGGTAGAAATAGCTAAAAATCTCCAGCCCAGTCCACGCGGAGAATATGAGATCACAGATGTCAATAAAGAATATTTAAAAAGAGGCAAACTGAAAGTTTCTATTCTCGACAGAGGAACGGCCTGGCTGGATACCGGCACTTTTGATAGCCTGATGCAGGCCGCTCAGTTTGTGCAGGTGATCGAACAAAGACAAGGCATTAAGATCGCCTGTATAGAGGAGATTGCGTGGAGGAAAGGCTTCATCAACGATGAGCAGTTGCGCACACTGGCTAAGCCATTATTGAAAAGTGGCTACGGTCAATACCTGATTAATTTACTAGATCAAGCATAAGGATAAGTGATGAAAAAAATATTAGTTACCGGAGGAAGTGGTTATATTGGTTCACACACAATTGTAGATTTAATACAAAACGGATATGAGGTAATCAGCCTTGACAATCTGTCAAGATCTACACCTCAGATTATTGAAAGGGTAGAAAAAATCGTTGGTCGCGGCGTTAAAGATTATCGCGTTGATCTATGTAATTATGATGATACATATGCGGTTTTTCAGGAGAATCCTGATATTGAAGGGATTATTCATTTCGCAGCCTACAAAGCGGTAGGTGAAAGTGTTGAAAAACCTTTGATGTATTTTGAAAACAATCTCTTTTCTTTAGTCAACTTACTCAAATGTGTCGCTGAATTCAAGGTGCCTCATTTTGTTTTTTCTTCTTCCTGTACGGTATATGGAAGTCCGGATACCATTCCTGTTACGGAAGAAACGACACCTAAGCCTGCCGAAAGTCCGTATGGTTATACCAAGCAAATGGGAGAACAGATTGTAAGTGAAACCTACAAAGCGCTCAGTGGCACGGCTATTCTTTTGCGATATTTTAATCCTGCCGGAGCGCATCCTAGTGGATTGATTGGTGAGCTTCCTATTGGGAGACCGCAGAATTTAGTGCCTGCCATCACGCAGACTGCTATAGGTAAATTACCCGGCATGAAAGTACATGGTACGGATTATGATACGCGAGACGGGTCATGCATACGCGATTATATTCATGTCTGTGATCTGGCACATGCGCATACGCTCGCACTTAATTATTTAGTAGAGAAAAGAAATATGACACATTGCGAAGTGTTTAATCTGGGAACCGGACAGGGGATTACCGTATTAGAGGCTATACATGCTTTTGAAAAAGTTAGTGGCAAAAAATTGAATTATGAAATTGGTCCGCGCAGACCCGGTGATGTAATGGCTATTTATGCCAATAATGACAAAGCAAAGATGTTTTTAGGCTGGGAGCCCAAAATGAATATTGATGATATGATGCGTACGGCATGGCAATGGGAATTGAATGTACAAAGAGATGAATCCTTATTCTCCGGTCAAACACCTGAATTAAATTAAAAACTTGAGAATTTTTTCTCTTCAAACTGCTTCCTTCATTTTAAGTAATTTTACATTTTATTGGCCTCGTAGTACAATGGATAGTATAAGAGTTTCCGAAGCTCCAGATTCAGGTTCGATTCCTGACGAGGCTAC
>JBKCGY010000296.1:0-5276 GCA_046303015.1 Bacteroidota bacterium
CGTATTGCTTCAATTCCTGAATACATTAGCCATATCGGAAGGATTTGATCCTAAAATCATTCTTAAAGAAATAAATGAGACTTATGCCTATCGCAATTTAGATCAGAATGAATGGCATGCAATCATTCATTTTTTATTGAACGGCGGCAAAGCACTCAAGGAATATGATGAATATAAAAAAGTAGTTAATCAGGATGGCATCTTAAAAATAGTTAGTCGTAAAATTGCTATGCGGCATCGCATGAATATAGGTACTATTGTAAGTGAGCAGATGCTAAAAGTAAAACTGGAAAAAGGAGGATATATAGGATTGATCGAAGAATGGTTTATCAGTCGGCTAGAACCCGGAGATAGCTTTACGATAGCAGGATATAATGTAGCGCTCATTAAGATAAAAGATATGACTGTTTTTGTTCGAAAATCAAATTCATCAAAGACAATTGTACCCAGCTGGCAGGGTGGAAGAATGAGTTTGACGGCCCATTTAGGCACTAAGCTCAGAGCCGCATTTAACCAGATAGATGAATTCGAACATAGATCCGAAGTGCCGGAATTTATACATCTAAAAGAATTATTCAATCTACAGAAAACTTTATCTCATATCCCTAAATTAAATGAACTACTCATAGAACATCATAAAACCAAAGAAGGCTATCATTTGTTGATTTATCCTTTTGAGGGCAGGATGGTACATGAGATCATGAGTGCTATTTTAGCTTATCGTATAGGATCTCTGTATCCTCTTACATTTTCTATTTCCATGAACGATTATGGATTTGAATTATTATGCGATCAACCCATACCTCTAGATCATGAAAATGTAAAAAAACTTTTTAGCGTAGATAATCTTTTTTCAGATATTCAAAAAAGTGTAAATGCCGCTGAAATGGCAAGAAGAAAATTCAGAGATATTGCAGTGATTGGTGGATTGATCTTTCAGACTTTACCAGGACAACAGAAAAAATCCCGCCATCTACAGGCATCAGCTAGTTTGTTATTTAATGTATTTAATGAATATGAGCCCGACAACATACTCATAAGACAGGCATACAGAGAAGTATTTGATCTACAAATGGAAGAACAGAGATTAAGGGAAGCATTGAATAGAATACAAAACAGCAAAGTCATCATAACAAGTCCTGTTCAATTAACACCACTGTCCTTTCCTATCATTGCTGATGGGCTGAACAGAAATAATCTATCTACTGAAAAGCTCGAAGATCGTATCAGAAGAATGCAGAATGAATTATTGAATAATCATTAACTTTATAAAAAAAATATGGTTAAGCGAATACTTTATGCACTAGGCATATCGTTACTGATCATTCAGTTTATCAGGCCCAATAAAAATACAGCAACCGGCCCTTTCCATAACGACATACAAAAAACTTTTCCGATGAACACACAAGTTTCGGAATCCTTACAGCGAGCCTGTTACGACTGCCATAGTAATAACAGTAAATATCCATGGTATAATAATATACAACCTGTAGCCTGGTGGCTGCAGCATCATATCGATGAAGGTAAATCTGAATTGAATTTTAATGAATTTGCTTCCTACAGTCCTAAAAAACAAGACCATAAACTTGAGGAAATAGCAGAAGCCATTACAGACGAATGGATGCCATTAAAATCCTACAAACTTGTTCATAGTGAATCCAACCTAAGTGATGAAGAAAAGAAAGCTATAATAGCGTGGGTCAATGAAAACCGTTCCACGTTGAATGTCTCCAAACCGGAAAAAGAAAATCACGCTGAAGAACAACATTAAATCAGTTATTTTTTTACATTATTATCGTGATTTCACCACCCTACCCGATTATCATCAGAGATCAGCAGCTCTGGCTTTCTCACCAACGTTGTGTTTTTTGGGAGGACAAAAAAGTCCTTATTCTTTCTGATAGTCATTTTGGTAAAATAGGTCACTTCAGAAAAGAAGGAATTGGATTACCTCAAGGGGTATACAATGATGATCTAAAAAGACTTGTGAATATTATTCAATACTTCAAACCTGAGAAAGTTATTTTTGTAGGAGACTTGTTTCATAGTTATCAAAATAAAGAAATAGAACAATTTCACAAACTAAGAAAGGAAACCATAGATATACCCCTCATTCTCGTTAAAGGGAACCATGATGTTCTTTCTGACAATATATACAAGGATCTTCATATTGAATATCATGAGTCTTCATTACAATTAGAGCCATTCTCTTTTGCACATGACATTCAATCCATAAAAAACAAAGATGATCTGTATTATTTTACAGGTCACATACATCCCGGCATACAAATCAAGAGCAAGGCAAAGCAAGCTGTCCAGTTACCTTGCTTTTATTTTAAGAATCATTTTTCTTATCTGCCGGCATTTAGTTTATTTACAGGGACAGTCAAGGTAAAAGCGAATCCAGGAGATGCAATTTTTATGATCTCAAAAGACAATATAATTCCCCTACAATAATACGCTGATCATCTGCAGTTCAAAGACACATTAATTCATTTTCTTTTTCAGTGTATTCACCTGAGTTTGCAGATTAGAAACCATGTTAGCCAAGCTACCCATATCCCATCGTTGTAGTTGATTCACCTTGGTAATAACCATTTGTGCGCTCCAGATCTCCAGCAGATCTTCTGCATTAACATGGTAAGGCTGGTAGACGGGGTTATCACTTTCAAGAGTAAGTTTATTTTTATTTCGGGTATTTTTCACAATTCTCTTGTAAACGATTCCTTCCGATTTACTTAATACTACATAAGTCTGATTATTTTTTACATCTTCAAGATCATCCACCTTTTCTCCAATAATCACACTTCCGCTTGGAGTGGGCAGCATACTGTCACCCAGAATCTCAAAGGCCCTGTAGGTTCCTCCGGCTAACATAGGCAATGTAAAAGTATTTAACTCGTCTATAAATTCAGGATCTGCATATCCATTCAGATAACCGGCAGCCGCCTTTACAGGTACAAAATGGATCACGTTGGCATCAGATACCAGTTTCATTTGTCTGCGTTTGGCTATATAAGACCCCTTGGTTCCCGACAGGTCTTTCCTTAACAGATCGTCGATAGATACTTTAAACATATCACTTACTGTTTCCAGTACATCATAATTAGGTTCAGCTCTCTCCTCTTCATAGGCGCCTAAAAGAGAACGTTTAATACCAATTTTCTGTGCAAAATCTTCCTGTGTCCAGCCACGTAGTTTACGCAGATACTTTAAGTTTTGATTGACAACAGCCATATGTTACTAATTTTATTGGCGCTAAAATACTAAATATTTTAGTTTTTGCAAATTTATTTTCCTATTTTAAAAATATATGCAAGTCTTTTATTCATATCGCTTAGATATAATTGGAATTTAATCTTTATTTTTACCACACTAAAAAACAAAACATGAATCTTTTTGTAGCCGGTTTACCCTATGATGTAGATGATGCAGAACTCGAGGAAATCTTCGAAAAATTTGGTCCCGTTTTATCCGCTAAAATTGCCATTGATCGAGAAACCGGCAAGAGCAGAGGCTTTGGTTTTGTATCCATGCAGAATGAGGAAGATGGTAAACAGGCCATCGAATTATTAAATGATATCCACTTAGGCAGAAGTAAAAAACCATTAGTCGTAAAAGCAGCTGAAGATCGTCAGGGCGGTGGAGGAAGCGGTTTCCAAGGAGGTGGCAGTCGCAGTGGTGGATTTGGCGGCGGTGGTAACAGAAGTGGTGGTGGCGGTTATCGTAGCAATAGTGGAGGCGGAGCTCGTGGGAACGGTGATGGGTATCAAAAACGTTGGTAATTAGCTCCGTAAATATCTTTTTTGAAATAAACCAAGATCCATGATTCGTCTTAGAGCGGGACTGCTTTTTGCCTTTTGCTTTAGTGTGCAATTATTGGTTGCACAGTCGCCTAAAACAAAAAACAATTTCTTTTTATTTCAATTTACAACATCCCTCTACCCCCCGTCTGAATCCGGTTTAAAAAATCCGGATGATAAGACCTACAGTTATGGCTTTGGTGTCAACTATTGGAAATCGTACAGACCTAAGATTTGGTTAACCGCAGGATATAATGGTGTTTTCTCAAACTTTACTCCGCTGTTTGTAAAAGGAGATCGTATAGGAAGGGCAGCCTTTTCATCTCAACTCGATGCCATGATCCATCTGCATGCTTTCTCCAACGACAATCCATGGAATCTTTTTGTAGGTACGGGACTGGGTATTGGTTCATTTCCTGATAAATTTACTTTATATACACCCATAGGAACAGGAGTATCAGCCTATTTCAAAGAAGGCGCCCGTTTATTTTTACAGGCTCAGATGCGACAGCCTTTAACGGGTGGTATCACCAAACCTTTTCTTCATTTTTCAATAGGAATCACACAAACTCCTCCCCGATCAGAAAAGAAAAAATTACAATCTGTGCCGGAAACATTACCAGTTGTTATCAAAGACCGTGATCAGGATGGTATTGTGGATAGTGTTGACTTCTGTCCGGATCTGGCAGGTGGCATAAAAGGTTGTCCTGACAAAGATCAGGATGGTATTGTAGATGTTGAAGATGCTTGTCCTGACAGCATGGGTGTAGCTAAATACAAAGGATGCCCTATACCTGATTCGGATGGAGATGGGTTTCATGATGAGATCGATTCCTGTTTAAATGAACGAGGTACTATTCTGGGCTGTCCGGATAAAGATGGCGATGGTATTGCTGATAAGTATGATGAATGTCCCGACCTGGCAGGGATTAATGCTTTAAGAGGATGTCCGGAAATAACCGTAGAGGTAAAAGAGAAAGTACAATATGCCGCCAGAAATATACAGTTCAAATTTGCAAGCGATGAGATCATAGACTCCTCTTTACAATCATTAGAGCAGGTAGCCAAGATTCTCAAAGAAAACAAAGAACTGAAATTATCTATTGAGGCACATGCCGATAATAGAGGCAAACCGGAAAGAAATATGATGTGGAGTGAAAAAAGGGCCGAATCGGTAGCTACATATTTCATCAGTCAAGGCATAGCCAAGGACAGACTTACATGGAAAGGATATGGAGACACTAAACCTATTGCCAACAACGAAACCGAAGAAGGAAGAGCCAGAAACAGAAGAGTGGAAATGTTAATAGGTTATTAATATAGTTAAATGAGTATTTAATTATTTAGTTTTAGACTACCTTCCATAGATTATCATAAATACTAAACATCATTAACCATGAACAAATTAATCACAACCGGACTTCTATTTATTTTATTAACATTTGGTTTTGCCGGACTGACTGAATCAAATTC
>JBKCGY010000297.1:0-2029 GCA_046303015.1 Bacteroidota bacterium
ACATCTGTTATAAATTATTGCTTTATATTGCGCATCCTTTTAGCAAACATTACTGATTATGAGTTTTAACAATTTTAAAGTTCCTTACCCTGTCGATCAACGTTATGGTAAGAAGGTTGCTTATTTTTCGATGGAATTTGCAGTGCATCAGCCATTGAAAATATATAGCGGCGGATTGGGTTTTCTATCGGGCTCGCATATGCGCAGTGCGTATGAGCTGAAGCAGAATCTCATTGGGATAGGGATACTGTGGAAATATGGTTATTATGATCAGGCCCGCAATCAGGATCAAACTTTGCAGGTGCAGTGGAATGAAAAGATTTATAACTTTCTGGAAGATACAGGCATTAAGTTTCAGATCACCATTCATGATCATCCGGTATGGGTAAAGGCCTTATATCTGAATCCCAAAACATTCCATACGGCTCCTATATTTTTCCTTTCTACCGATTTACCTGAGAACGATTATATTTCTCAGACGATCTCTCATCGTTTATATGATGCCAATGTGGCCACCAAAGTAGCACAGTTTATTCTATTGGGAGTGGGCGGTGCCAAACTGATCGATGAGTTGAATTTCAATCCGGATGTTTATCATCTGAATGAAGCTCATGCTATTTCTTCCGCTTTCTATCTCCATAAAAAATTGGGTAGTGTGGAAGAGGTAAGAAAGAAGATGGTCTTTACTACGCATACGCCCGAGGAGGCCGGTAATGAAAAGCATGATCTCTTCCTATGCGAAAGGATGAGTTATTTCTGTGGTATGCCGCTGGATGAGGTGAGAAGAATTACGGGAATGACGGATGACCAGTTCAATCATTCACTGGCAGCCCTTCGATTTGCAAGAATCGCCAATGGCGTGAGTGCATTACACGGAGAAGTGAGTAGGAAGATGTGGAATCATTATGAAGGTATTGCACCAATTACCAGTATCACCAATGCACAGAACTATACCTATTGGGCGGACAAGGATTTGTATCAGGCAGTAGAAGAAAAGAATGATGATGCTTTTGAAAGCCGCAAAGCCTATCTGAAAACCAGGGCATTTGATATTGTAGCCGATCAGACCGGGAAATTGTTTGATCCTTCCGTATTTACGATGGTTTGGGCCAGAAGGTTTGCGGGGTATAAAAGGGCAGATCTGATCACTCGTGATCAGGAAAGGTTCAATGCACTCCTCTCCAATAAAAAATATCCGATCCAGATTATCTGGGCGGGTAAGCCTTATCCATTGGATTATCCGGCGATTAATGATTTCAATAGCTTGGTGAATTTAAGCAAGCATCATGATAACCTTGCCGTATGTATCGGGTATGAGCTTTCTTTAAGTAAATTATTAAAGCAGTCGGCCGATGTTTGGTTGAATAATCCCCGTGTTCCCCGTGAGGCCAGTGGTACCAGTGGTATGACGGCTGCGATGAATGGTGCGGTGAATTTCAGCACCTTTGACGGATGGATCTGTGAGTTTGCACAACACGGTCAAAATAGCTTTATTGTTCCTCCGGTGGATTATGCTGCGATGGAAACACATGAGCAAGATGAGTATGATATGAATCAATTGTTTGAGATCCTCGAGAAGCAGATCCTTCCTTTATATTATGACAATCACAAAGCCTGGAGACAGGTAGTTAAGAATGGTATGAAGGATGTAAGATATCAGTTTGAGAGTAACAGAATGGCTGACGAGTATTATCAGTTGCTTTATAACAAGGCTTGATAAGCTCATTTCCTCTCCGTAATATGAATTACAAAACCCCTCAGTTGAGGGGTTTTGTATTAGGGTATAATGTCAAATTGAATGAAGCTTTATTTATAAAGTCGATCACTTTTGAGTATTACACGAAATAAAAAACCCCTCATGAGAGGGGTTTTTTATTTCGTTCAGCTGAAATTATTTTACGAACTTATATCCCACTGAAATTGCGAATACTTTGTTTCTAATAGTATTACCACCATCAGTTACAGGAGCCAGATTGGCAATTCCAAGACCATATTGTAAACCTATAGTGATTTTGTTATTTAATAACAC
>JBKCGY010000298.1:0-5744 GCA_046303015.1 Bacteroidota bacterium
CGGTAGGAGCAGGTGGTATCATCAGCGGAATGGTAACAGGCACAAGCTATACTCTCACTGCAAGCAATGGATCCTGTAACTCTTCACCTTCCAATACTTTTAGTAATGCAGCCCAACTATCTGCACCTGCAACACCTACCATCTCATCTACAGCGGCTACCTGTTTGACAGCCGGAACATCAACTGTCAGCAACTATAACAATACACTTACTTATACTTTCAATCCGTCAGGACCAACGGTAGGAGCAGGTGGTATCATCAGCGGAATGGTAACAGGCACAAGTTATACCGTCAATGCAAGCAATGGATCCTGTAACTCTTCACCTTCCAATACTTTCAGTAATGCTGTTCTTGTAGTTCCTGCAGCGCCAGTTATAACAACTACTCAACCTACTTGTGTCACCTTAAAGGGAATTATCACAGTTAATGCAGTTGCCGGATTAACATACAGTATTGATGGCAATATTTATCAAACTAACAATGTTTTCTCCGGACTCAATCCCGGCTCCTATAGTATAACGGTTAAAAATATTTCCGGATGTATATCATCTCCTGCATCAGCCAATCTTATACAACCCAATTGTGGAGTTGATGACTTGTTTGTACCCAATGCCTTTACGCCTAATGGCGATGGTAAAAACGATATTTTATTCGTAAAAGGAACCACCATAAAAAGCATGCAACTGCTGATTTATAATCAGTGGGGTGAAAAAGTTTTTGAAACCAACAAACAGGATCAGGGGTGGGATGGCACATCAGGAGGAAAACCACAACCCGTAGGTGTTTATGTATTCATTTTGAAAGCTGAAAATATAGACGGCAAGATTAAAAACCTGAAAGGTTCTATTACATTAATCCGTTAATAAGTGAGATTATATTTTCTTTTTGTAATATTTTTCTTGCCTTTGTTTTTATCTGGGCAGACGGATCCGCATTTTTCGCAATACTATCATTATAGCCCTATGATTAATCCGGCCATGACAGGTATTATGAATGGCTCCGTGCGATTAGCTGCCATTTACAGAAATCAGTGGAATACAATAAACAATCCTTATGAAACACCCGGAATACAAGCAGAAGTATCTACCAATAAAAATCTCAATCTGGGATTAGCTATGCTCAATCAAAAAGCAGGAGATGGCGGCTTTAATTACATGCAAACACAATTGAGCATAAACTATACTGGCATAAGTTGGGGCTTCACAAACCAGCACCATCTTTCCATTGGTTTGCAGGGCGGTTTTATCCAGAGAAGATTTGAACCTTCTAAACTCAAACTAGGGGATCAATGGGTGCCTGGTATTGGATATAATCCTAATCTGTCAAGCAATGATATTTTCCCGGTAACCACTTCAACCGTTGCCGATATAAGTGCCGGCATATTTTATTTTAATGACGATGTAGATAAAAACATTTTGCCATTCTTTGGAATTTCAGCGTTTCATATCAACCGTCCTGCTGACCCTTTTACAACCAATCAGGACCTACCCTATATACCTGAAAGATTTTGTGTACAGGGCGGCGCAACGGTTATGGCATCTGAAAATATAGAAGCTACGCCTCATATTTTATTTATGCAGCAAGGGTCTGCTATTAATATGATTACAGGACTGCAATTTAAAATCATCGTAAATGATGAATCAAATTTTCTTGCAGGCGGATATTATAGATGGAATGATGCTGCTATCCCTTTTATAGGATTACAGTATCAGCAACTGACCATTGGCGCCAGCTATGATATCACTTCATCATCCTTATCAAGATATGTAAACGGAACCGGGACTTTTGAGTTATCTCTATCTTATCTTTTTGACAAGAAAGAAAAAAAGAATAACAAATACAGATTTGAATGTCCGCGTTTTTAGCATAGAACTATAACCAAACCCATATTAACACAATCTTTACAGTTCGCATATAAAGAATCAGCTAGCATGATCGTTGAATAGTGGTATTCATCTCATTACATGCTAAATCTTCTGTTATGTATCGTATGCTTATCATGAGTTTCAGTGCTTTATTGTTTGTGCCAACCAATCCAGAAGATAATATAAATTTCACACCCATAGAAGAGGCTTTTCCTATGCACTGGAAAGCCGAGATGGGCAATGTTACTTTTCGAAGCAATTATATAATGAATGCAAATGAAATCATCATCGGCTCAAACGGAAAATATTATATGGACTATAGTTTACGGGATGAAAAATCAGGCGTCTATATTATCAACAGAAAAAACGGTAAAGTCATCAAGCATTTCGGCAATGAAATAATTGGGGATATGGATGTTACCGGAATGGTACGGTATAAAGATCGTTTCTATTATGGAAATGACAATGAAGAATTCGTATGTGCCAGCATTGATGGAAAAGAAATATGGGTTAAACCTACATCAGGTGACATTGAACATCAACCCATGCTAATCTATCATCAAAATAATCCCATGATTATTTATGCCACCGAAAGTGGTGAGGTAAGAGCCGTCAGTCCGGAAAATGGAAATACAATATGGCAGTACTTTACGCCAGATTTTACAGGATGGAAACCCGGAGATAACAGAGCCGCATTTAAAATAAAATCTTACTTCTCCAACACTTCATCATTCTACACGAAACCTGCAAGGGCAGACATTAATAATGACGGAACAGATGATCTAGTTTATGCTACCCGTACAGGAGTGTTATATGCCATCAATGGTGCAACAGGTAAATTAATATGGAGAAACAATCATGTATCCGTCTCTGCAATTGAAAAAAATCCAAATACAAAAAATTCATTTATTTGCGTTGGAACATATAACAATTCTCAAGAACAGAACGCAACATATTTTTTTAGTATAAATGCCAAAGGAGAAAATAGCCCACACTCAAAAATCAATAATAATTATTGCTCTCAATTGTCTGTGTATTTCTACGGAAATGAGATTTTGATCAATACAGAAGAATATTTGTATTCCTTCTGTCAAAACAAAAAAACAGATTCCACTGACAGAAAAATCACATATCGCAGAAAAGACAGTTGGTTTAATAAGGAATATGATGAAAATAGAAACTCTTCCGGTATGCTATTTAGCAACCAATCCTTTAACTATAAACACTTTGGGAAATGTATTTTTAATCTTATTCAATATGACAAAAGAAATAATAATAAGGGGTTTCTTGAAATCATTTCGCTTAAGGATAAAAAGATAGTAGACCGATTTCAGTTACCATATGATTCAGAAATGCCCCCATCAATAGAAGACATTAACAAAGATGGTAAACTCGACTTACTCATTAATTGCAGAGATGGGAATTTATATTGTTATGACCTAGGTACGCAAAAATGATTCCGAGTAGAGGGAAAGGATTCTTCCCGTACTGAATGGATAATTAACCCTACCATCATTTTATCCTTGTTTCATCCTTGCAGAAAAGATATCTATTAAAAAAAACAAAAAAATACATATGAAGCCATCAAATATAATCGGAGGACTTGCGCTTATCGGAATAATTGCATCTGCTGTTTTTTTCATAAATTCAGTAAATACATCTGCAAATGAATTAAAAATCAAAGCACCGCTTGAAGGCCATGGTATCACATTTGATGAATACAGAATTCAACCTGATAGCGGAACCATAATTGAAAGGAATACAGGCACACAATTAATAATTACCGCAAACAGTTTCACGAGAAAAGATGGCAGTAAACCATCTGGAGAAATTGCATTAAAGGTTCGAGAAATGCATGACCCTTATGCCATCATGAGATCCGGGATTCCCATGGAAGTTTCTGGAACAGGTGGAAAATATTTACAATCTGCAGGCATGATTGAAATTCGAGCTTACGAGGGAGATAACGAATTAATTGTAAAGGATGGTAAAACAATCGGAGTTGAATTGGCTGCCTATAAAGTAGCGGAGGATTATAATTTATACTTTTTAAAAGAAGACCGTCATTGGGAAACCAGAGATAACTTTTCTTATCGACCTAATGAGAGAAGAAAAAATAAACTCATAGCATTATCTAAATTACCACAACCACCGATTGACACGACTACAGAAAATGAATTTGTATTTGTAATATCGGGCGACACGAATTATATGCCTGAGCTGAAAGCGTTCATTAATCAGGAGTGGCTGCTACTTGAAAAAGATAAATTAGCATCAGCAAAAAAAGCAGTCCGGCAAAACTGGAGTGGAGTTAGCATCACACCGGTAAAAAAAAGAAAAATGCACTATCGGATTACTTTCTCTTTTGATGAAAGTATAATAAACCAATATGGGACAGATTCCATTTATTCATTTTTGGCAAAACCTATAATGCGAAATGATCAAAGCAGAAACAAAAACAGAAAGGATTTTGAACAGAAAATGGAAGCATATGCTTCACTACTGAGGCAAAATGAAGAAGAAAAAGAAAGAGCAAAACAACAGGCAGCCATGGTCAATGCTTTCCGTATTAATCAAACAGGAGTTTGGAATATCGATAAAATTATTAAGGAGGAGGTGATAATTACAAAAGTGAATTTCGATTTTGAAAGTGAAATGAAAGGCCCTAAGACGGAGCATAAAATCTTTATGATTTTAGAAGACAACAATAGTGTTATTTATGTATCCAGGTCTGAATGGGATAAGATCCCATTTCCTGCCAATCAGCGCATCAGTATTGCGGCTGTTTTAAATGGTTTACAAGTAGCTTTCATACCATCGGACATTGTACAAGGGAGTATACGAAAAGGTAATTTTGAGATGCATCTGAGTAGCCAAAGAATGAGTTATCATGATTTTTTGCAAAAAAAAGTAAATACGGGTAGTGTGGCAAGTAGATGAAATGAAAAAGGATATTGTCAGTTGTAGGTTTTAAGTTTATTTTCCAAAACAATGTTGTCTGAATCAGGATTTACAATAGCATTTGGATAAGTAATTACAATGTAATAACTTTGAACCATGAAAGTGAAAGTAATCGATATCGGAAACTCCAAAGGTATTAGGCTGCCACAGACTATTTTACGACAATATCATATTTCCAATGACTTGGAGATTGAATTAAAAAAGGACGGCATCCTTTTAAAGCCTTTTGGCAAAGCAAGAGACGGTTGGGAAGAACAATTTAAAAAAGGGATCAAGAAATTAGCAGCCGAGGAAAAGGCATTGATGCAACTTAGAAATATGTTTGATGAGGAGGAATGGACATGGTAATAAAACGTGCAGATATATGGATGGTATCGCTGGATCCCACTATTGGTCGGGAAATAAAAAAAATACGCCCTTGTATGATTATCTCGCCGGACGAAGCCAATAAATACTTGGATACCGTTATGATCGCTCCGCTTACTTCTACTGTTCGGCAATACCCCTCTCGGGTAAATTGTACGTTCAATAACAAAAAAGGGCAAATCGTTATTGATCAGATTAGAGCCGTTGATAAAATAAGACTCGTTAAAAAACTGGGAATAATTGATGAAAAAACAGCTGTTGAGGTATTCAACATTTTACAGGCCTATTTTGACTATTAATTCAAATTAAGTCAGTTTCGTATAAACACAAAATTGTCGGGAAGACAGGATTACCTCGCTTCGCTCGGTGATCCATTATTGGGGGAGCAGAAAACAAAAGTCCATACTCGTTTCACTCGTCTGCTACTTTTTGCATTTATGCTTATGCAAGCAAGATTGCAACGCTTAATGCAAAAAGTCCCGCACTTGCGTGCAGGACTTTTGATTTCGTCGGGAAGACAGGATTCGAACCTGCGACCCCCTGGTCCCAAAC
>JBKCGY010000299.1:0-3263 GCA_046303015.1 Bacteroidota bacterium
GCCCTGGACTTTAAATACTTATCCTCATAAGGATTCTTTACAATTATTGCCTGTACGGAAAAAAGACACACTGAATAATTCCGAACAGATTACGATCAGCAACCCTGCTGCCGGAGAATATGCTATTCGATTACTGTCAAATCAATTGCAAACAACCGACCAGGAATTTTCCATTGTATATCATTTTATTAAAGCCAATGAATTTCAATGGCAGTTTCCAAATAGAAAAGATATTGTTACACCAAATGATTCTATTTTGTTGAGATGGAAAAGCACCCTGAATGAAACAACAGGAAAAGTTTCCATCAGTACAGACAAAGGAGTAAGCTGGCAAGTAATATCAGCGGAAGCAGATTTAAAGAGAGAATGGATTAAGTTATCGGCTCCTGACATATTTACAAAAGCAATACTGAAAATGGAGACCAACAATCAGTCTTTTATTTCAGACACATTTACCATTGGGAAAAGAATAGAAACATCGGTTGCCTTTAACTGTGCTGATTCCTTTCGCATATTTTGGAATCCTGTTCCCGGCATCAACAAGTATAAGGTATATCAATTAGGCGCTCGTTATCTTGAGCCCATACTCACAATTTCAGACACAGGTTTCACGCTATCAAAAACCAATGCCAAAGCATTGCACTATGCCGTTGCACCGGTGAGAGATAATATTTCATTGACCAGGTCTTATACAACTAATTATTCCACACAAGGGGTTGGTTGTTATATCCGCAGTTTCCTGAGTTATCTTAACAATAATGAAGGGAAAATCAGTCTTTCTTTAGGCACGACCTACGGTGTGAAAGCTATACGGTTTGAAAAAAGAAAATTGAATAGCTTCATAACATTCCTCCGTCAAACTAATTTTTCTGGCAATGATTTTACTATTACCGATCCATCTTTGCAAAATGGAACTAATATATATCGTGCGGTATTGGAATTAAATAATGGTGGAGAAATTATCAGCACTGAATCATCTGTATATTTTCTTAATCAACTCAAAGGACTGATTTACCCCAATCCGATGAGTAGAAATGGGCAGCTTACTTTATTAACAGCGTCGGCTGTTTCTTTTCAGATTATCGACCTAACAGGAAGAGTCGTATTAAAAAAAGAAGTTGTTGATTCTCCGGAATTCATTTCATTATATCCTTTACAGGCAGGAATGTATATGTATCGTCTGACAGAAAAAGACAAACAAGTAACAACAGGAAAACTGTTGATTATTGACTAATCATACTTTCAACAAAAATTACTTATAGAATTTTATTTCTCTATATTCATTAAGAATAAATTCCATTTTTAGGAGTCTCCAACCAAAATTACTGACAATGAAAAAAATTCTCAAAATCACAGGCTATCTGTTGGGAGTTATTGTACTCCTAGTTGGATGCCTTGCCGGCTATGTAGCCTTTTTTCTTCCTAGTGTGGGGGAAGCCCCCGATTTAAAAGTAGAAGTAACCAAAGCAAGAATTGAACGGGGACATTACCTTGCCAATTCAGTTATGTTGTGCATGGACTGTCACAGCACCCGCGACTGGTCTCTTTTTGCAGGCCCTCCCAAACCCGGAACAATGGGTATGGGTGGCGAACATTTCAATAGGGATATGGGCTTTCCGGGCGATGTATACTCCCGCAACATCACGCCTTCTCATTTGAAAGAATGGACAGACGGAGAACTGTACCGCGCCATTACCACGGGTGTTAGCAAAGATGGCTCCGCTATTTTCCCTTTGATGCCTTATAAGTATTATGGCAAAATGGATACTGAAGATATTTACAGTGTCATTGCTTATCTGCGCACGCTAGAGCCCATTGCTTCCGAGAACAAGAAAACAAAGCTCGACTTCCCGGTCAGTCTGCTTGTCAATCTTGAACCTCAAAAAGCAACACCGACAAAGCGGCCAGACCCCAAAGACACGCTTGCTTATGGGGCGTATATGGTAAATGCAGCTGGCTGTGCAGAATGTCATAGTCCGGTTGACGAGAAAGCAACAGTAATTGCCGGAAAAGAATTCACCGGAGGAAGAGAATTTAAAATGCCCGGTGGTGTTATGACAACACCTAATCTCACCCCTGACAAGGAAACAGGACTTGGCAGCTGGGATGTAAACACTTTTGTTCAGCGATTTAAAATGTATGCCGACAGCAGTTACAAGCCCAAACAGATTCAGCAGGGAGAGTTTAATTCTATCATGCCCTGGGTGATGTATGCGCAAATGACGGAGACGGATCTGCGTGCTATGTATGCTTATTTAAGAACATTGAAGCCCGTAAAAAATTCGATTGAAAAATATAAGCCCAATGATGCGGTGTCAAAGAATTAATGCATCAAAATCATAAAAATGTAAAACCCGCCGATGGCGGGTTTTTATATTACTAACAGAACCAATTTAAATCAAAGCTTCAAAATCGGGTAGGTTCCTTTTTGCATTAACCCTGCCGCAGGCACAAATATCACTTCCGTAAAATAAGTGCCGCCAGCCAGTTCATCCAGCAAGAATTGTCTTTGTGATTGACCTTCCTGCACCTGCCATTTCCATTGGTAGAGCGTTTGACCTTTTACATTCATTATCCTTACATACAGATCACCTGATCGGTTAAATCGAAAACTACCGTTAAGGTTTTGTGCCACCGGATTTGGATAAAAGGCTACTGCATTGGCAGGAAGATTGATATAAAAAACGCTGGTAGGCGTAGATACATTTCCTTGCAGTAAACCGGCTGTAATTACATTATTAGATCTACTATAAAGATCAACACTCGTCATCTCTCCCACATTCCATTCGAGATGCACAGCGGATGGGGTAGCGCTGCCGCCGGATGTATTCAGCACAGACTCAATCGTAATCTGTCCGTAAGAAACAGAACAGCTAAGCATGAAAATAATGAATGATGTTAAACGCATAATAAATGTTATTTATTCTGAATCAATTTTTCGAGTTTTTAATTGTGACTTTTTTTTCTTCTTCCCTTCAACCATCTTTTTCAGATTACTAATTTCAAGCTGTTGTTTATCCAATAACTGTTGCATTTGCTCATTGTTATTTTTGAGTTCTTTCACCGCATTAATCAGCAAAAAAGTATAGGCCTGATTATCCACATAACGCACATCTTTCATATCGTTGTGAGTGGTTTGATGAACCATATACGGCGCTACTTTTTCCAACTCTTGCGCCACTACGCCAACCTGGGTTTGATCCGTTTGAAAAGGAGCGTCTTCATTATAACGGAACGATACCGGTTGTATTTGATCAATTACA
>JBKCGY010000300.1:0-3158 GCA_046303015.1 Bacteroidota bacterium
AAGAAGGGTATGGATGTATTAAATCTTGAACATAGTTTAGTCAGCGGCTTATCCGAAAACGGATATTATTTGTTGGGCACGATATTATTTATGTTGATGGGATGGATACTGTATAGGATTGGGTTGAAGAGAGATGATGGAACTCAAAAGTCAAAGGTCAAAACCAGTTAACTTTTGGGTTTTTACATTTTGAATTAAATGTGAGACCCTTCGCTTTTGCTTCCAGACAGCCACGATGACGCTTCAGAAATATGTGGTGCTGGCAAGGCAGAACGCGCGGAGCGATCGGGTCTGCCTAGATTTTTCTTTGGTTACTTTCTTTGTAGCAATGACAAAGAAAGTAACAATAAAACTATAAAGGCAAGTAACATTTAGTCACAGGTATGGAGACCTGCACGAGAAAAAATTCAAGCAGCTCTTCGAGTCAAATACATCCCCCACACCAAACTCAGCAACAACAACATCCCACCTAGTTGATGCAGTTGTGCCATCCATTCAAATCCGCCCCAGTGGTTGGGAATAATTTGTTTCGCTAATAAAACAGATGCAATACCCATCATAGCCTGCATGATGACAATCCCTACAGGAATGATACGGGTGGCTTGAAATAAATTTCCTTTGGCCGATTTTCCGGAAACAAAGTACCATAGCAGGGTGATGATAAGTAATAACATCGCCAGGTTTCTATGCACGAAGTGGATTGTTAATTTATTTTCTGCCAGATCTTTTATTAACGGAGAATCACTGAAAGCTTTTTCAGGTAACCAGGCATCGTGTATGAAAGGCCAGGTAGTAGCGGCCGTTGCGGCTTTATGTCCGGCCATAAAAGCACCGAATATCAATTGTATACATAGAAGGATAATCAAAGCAATCGTGAAGTGGTAGGTTTTTTTATCATGCTGTATATGACGACTGGGTACTTTTAGTTTTAATGCAAACCAAAACGTATAACACAAAAGCAGCATCGCCATCATGAAATGCAAAGCCAGTCGGGTAGGTTTTACATATACGGCATCGCCTGTGAGACCACTGGCTACCATGATCCAACCCACGGCTCCCTGTAATCCCCCCAGTACAAAAAGAATAATGAGCGGACGAACCATTTCTTTTCTGAAATATTTCTTTACCAAAAAGTAGATGAAGCCGATGGCGAAGACCATACCCATCAGTCGTGCCCACAAACGATGAAACCATTCCCAGAAATAAATGAATTTAAAATCACTGAGCTGAAAATCGAAGTTTAATAACTTGAATTGTGGAGTGCTTTTATACTTATCAAAAGCGGCTAGCCATGCAGTTTCATTCAAAGGAGGCAAGCTGCCGGTAACAATATCCCATTCGGTAATGGAAAGTCCGGATCCGGTTAATCGTGTAATGCCGCCCAAAAGAATCTGAATAATAATCATCCCTACGCCAATCAACAGCCAGTTGGCGACTTTATTGTCCGATCGCTGCATCGTAAAATTATTTTTACAAAAGTATGTAGAGATTATTCAATAGTTGTATGTTGTATAATATTTGAATTTCAATTGATGTTGTATTTGTGCTCATGATTTTCTGTCTCGCCGAAGTCGAGACTGCTGTAAGGTTGTCAAACACTTAATGTGTGGCGTTGGCAAGGCAGAATGCGCAGAGCGATCGGGTTTGCCCGTCATGTTGAGCGTTAGCGAAACATCTCACTTTGCGAAGCCTTCTCCTTAAAGAGATCCTTCGCTTACGCTCAGGATGACGCTCCGTACTTTCTTTGTAGCAATGACAAAGAAATGGCCATTCAATGTGGCAAAAAAACAATAATAAATATCACATTAAAGTAACAATAAAATTTAAGGATGAGTAACATCTTGGCACAGGTCTGAAGACTAGCCAGTAAAGTAATTATTTTAATAATTTATCTGGAGAGCAATGATTGCAAAAATCAAATTAATTCCTTTCGACGTAACTGCAAACTAATTAAAATAAGCATGGCACAAAGAATCATATATCCCCACTGAAACCAGAGATATTCATTCCATAATCCAATCTGAATAATCAGCCATAATAAACTCACTCCTGCTCCATATAAAGTCCATCCGAAGGCACTTGCTTTCTCTTGGATATGTCGTAAAATGCCGATCATACAGGGAATAGCTACCAGAACGATCAATAGTAGGCCCGGCATAAAATAATCTGAAAATGGGGTGCCCGCCAATAATACCGATGATAATCCAAACGGATATTCAGGCCGAATCATAAAAATCGTCCCAACACCCAATGCAGAGAAGCAAATAATAGAAAGAAATAAGATTTGTAAGGTTTTCATAGAAGGCAAGTTACCGGAGATACAATGGGCAGTTTATGATGAAAATAGTTTGGTCTGATGATTGAAATCAATGGTTGTCATTGTTATCGTTGTTCTCATGGTTGTCTTTGTAAGCTGAAACTACGATAACAGTCTCTCCTCAGGCGAGACGGACAACAATGATAACCATGACAACTATGTTTTTGTCAATGCGGCAGTCTGTGTTTTATTGAGCCATACACTTTCGTGCCGAGAATGGCGCTGAGGAGAGTTACAATAACAATAAAGGCACCATTTCCAATTAATGCGAATAGCGGGCCCGGACAAGCGCCTGTCAATGCCCAGCCAAAACCGAAAAGCAATCCGCCGTATATATTTCCTTTTTGAAATTTTTTGGGGACAATTTCGATCGGGTCGCCGTCAATGGTTTTGATATTAAATCTTTTGATCAGAAAAATAGAGAGCATGCCGGTTGCGATCGCTGAGCCAATCACACCAAACATGTGAAAGTTTTGCAGGCGAAACATTTCCTGTATGCGCCACCAGGAGCCAACTTCTGATTTAATGAGGATAATGCCGAATAATATGCCGAGCAACCAGAAGACAATGAGTGAGCGTATATTTTTTTTTGAGTTTGTTGTTTCCACGATAATGAGTTTACATGCCAAGAATAAGAGGTACAATCAGATTGGCCACAAGGAATCCGCCGGCCATAAAACAAATTGTAGCAACGATAGAAGGCCATTCCAGATTGCTGATACCCATTATAGCATGTCCGCTGGTACATCCATCGGCATAACGGGTGCCAAAGCCAACGAGAAATCCACCGCCTACCATTAATATGAATCCTTTTAAACTCAGCAATGTATTCCAGTTGAAC
>JBKCGY010000301.1:0-6755 GCA_046303015.1 Bacteroidota bacterium
CCCGCGTAACACCACTAATATCATCAACGATTGCTTTGCGTTGTTGCAACAAACGATTGAAAAAAGTACTTTTCCCTACATTAGGGCGTCCGACGATGGCTACTGTAAATGAATGCATGATTGGATGCAAAGGTAAGGTAAGTTGTCGGATGGAAGTTGGAAGTTGTGGGTTTAACAAAACAGACAACAGACAACCTCCAACCTAATGATATCCATACTCTTTAAGAAAAAGCTCACTATCCCTCCATTTATCTCTAACTTTTACAAAGAGTTCAAGATAAATTTTAGAATCTAAAAACTTTTCGATGTCTTTCCGGGCACGCACTCCGATCTCTTTGATCATTTTGCCGCCCGCCCCTATGATAATCGATTTTTGTGTGTCTCGTTGTACAATAATATCTGCAGAAATTTTGATCAGATGAGGTTGCTCTTTGAATGCAGTTACCAGTACGGTGGCGTGATAAGGGATTTCTTCTTCAAATAACTCAAATATCTTTTCCCGAATGATCTCTCCCACAAAAAAGCGGGTATTCAGGTCCGTTATCTGATCCTCTTCGAAAAAAGGCATCCCCTCAGGAAGAAGCTCCAGAACGGGCTTCATGAAATCATTAAGATCAAACCCTTTTAAGGCTGAAATAGTCAGCACTTTATTACAATATAACTTCTTGGCAAAAAAATCATGTGCCTTCTTACGAACCTCAGCGCCTACCTGATCCATTTTATTTAAGACTACTATGCAAGGCACCTTTAATTGTAAAGAGGCAAACAATACATCATTCTCTTCCCAGTTATCTTTAATATCCAGCATCAGCAAGGCAAGATCCGCATCTTCAAGTGCGCTTTTTACGGCCATCATCATCTTCTGCTGCACCTTGTATTTGGGATCTATAATACCCGGCGTATCGGAAAAGATCACCTGATAATCTTCAGTGGTAAGTATGCCTTTAATACGATGACGTGTGGTCTGAACTTTAGGAGAAATGATGGCAAGCTTCTCCCCAAGCAAAGCATTAAGCAGCGTGCTTTTACCCGCATTGGGCTTTCCGAAAATATTGACGAATCCTGTTTTCAATGATGATTGATATTATTGGCAAATTTATGTCTTATAATACTGTCATCCCGTTCTAATTACAGATAAAAATTATTTGCCTACCAATATATGTGCCAACAGACTAAATATTTTTTTTAATTATTACTTTCTTTTGCATTGATCAAAAGAAAGTAACCAAAGAAAAATCTAGGCAAACCCGATCGCTCCGCACGTTTTGCCTTGCCAGCGCACACAGTTCTGTTATCCTCATCCTGCTAGTACAGTAGCGAAGCGTAAATTGATAGCAAAAGCGTAGGATCTCATATTTAACTCAAAACTCATAAGGGGAAACCCAAAAGTTAAATGGTTTTGACCTTTGACTTTTGAGTTTACTAAGAGATGTTTCGCTAACTCTCAACATCACGAAAAACCAGCGGTGAAGAGATAATAAAAATCTTCCCCACTTTATAAACTTGAAAACTTTATAAACTCATTATTTTACACTCAACGAATGATAGAGGTATAAATAATTTCTTACACTATGTTGCCAGCTAAAATCGAGAGACATCATCTGTTTTCTGCAATGATCCATAGCTTCTGAATTATTATAAAAAGAACAGGCCCTGTAAATGGCATGTGTAATATCTTCCACGGATGCATGATTAAATAAAAAACCATATCCCCCCTCGTCCCCCATGTCTTTAACCGTATCTCTCAATCCTCCTGTATTTCTTACCAAAGGTATGGTGCCATATCGCAAGGCATACATTTGATTCAGCCCACAAGGCTCTACTCTGCTGGGCATCAACAGAAAATCAGCGCCGGCATACATCAGATGACTTAATCCTTCATTATAACCTATATAGCAACTGTAATCGCTTTCGGCATAGGCATTCATGGCATTCAGTTGTCCTTCAATAGACGGATCGCCACTACCGAGCACCAAAAAATTCATTTCTCTTCCAATATGATAAAAGCTATCTCCAATCACAGCCGGCAACAGATCGGCAGCCTTCTCCCCTACCAAGCGACCGATAAAAACAAAAAGAGGCTTTTGTTCTGTCAAACCAAAAATAGTACAGAGCTCTTTCTTGCAGGCAGCTTTACCAGCAGCTACTGTAGAGAGATTATAATCAATTTTAAGATAATGATCATTGGCAGGATTCCACACTTCAGCATCAATCCCATTCAATATACCCGAGCATTTCCCTTTTTCATATTCAAATAACGCTTCGAGTCCGTTGCTATAATTTTTTAATTCCTCCAGATAAGACCAACTTACGGTCGTAACCTTATCAGTACATTTGATGCCAGAGGCTAAAGGATTGATTTTATCATGCCATTCGAGCATCCCTCTTTTCCATGAATCATAGGGAGGTAAGAATGTAGCCAACTCCCAACCCATCCAACCCTGATATTGTGCATTATGGATGGTAAGCACGGTAGCGATACCCTGCAAATGCTGATAACGATAACAATGGCGCATCATGAAAGGAATCAGTGCAGTATGATGATCATGTACATGCACGATTTCTGGGCGATAATTCCAGCTCGAAATCCAGTCCACTACAGCAATTTGAAAGGCCATGAATCTTTGCGTATCGTCATCATACCCATACACTTTCTCCCGATCGAGCAGGCCATAAATATCTACCAGATATAACTCATAACCCAGTGTATTTTTTGATTCACGGATAATCGTATAATCATAATGATGATCTCCCATATTGGTAAAACCCTTATGTACCACTTCCCATTCATGCGTATGCAGGAAACGGGTACGATACATAGGCATGACCATTTTGGCATCGTAGCCTTCTTTGACCAGATATTTAGGCAAGGCCCCGGCCACATCTCCCAAACCACCAGCTTTGGCTACAGGATAACATTCAGCGCTAACATGTATGATCTGCACAGTTTGTATTTTATTTCAATTTAGGAAGTTGTTGATGTGGCACCAAAAAATTCGATGAATTTATGATCCACAAATTGCTTATTTTCAAACTTCAATCAAAACGCAACATTCAATGCAAGAGAAACAATCAACCAATTACGGCGCACTTGGAACATTGGTTACCGTATTTTTTTTCTGGGGATTTATTGCTGCCGGCAACAGCGTATTTATCCCTTTCTGTAAGCATTATTTCCAACTCGATCAGTTTCAGAGTCAGCTCATCGACTTTGCCTTTTATACCGCTTATTATATTGGTGCACTACTACTCTTCACCATTGGTGCTTTTCGCGGCAAAGATCCAGTTGGCTTCTGGGGATATAAAAAAAGTATTGTATATGGATTATTATTCTCTGCCTTAGGTGCAGCCGTAATGATCATCGCTGTTAATGCCAATGTATTTGCCGGTATGCTGACGGGCTTATTTATTGTGGCCCTTGGATTTTCGCTGCAACAAACCTCGGCCCAACCCTTTGCCATTTCATTGGGCGATGCATCAACAGGAACGAGTCGCGTGAATCTTGGAGGGGGGATTAATTCCTTGGGGACAACAATTGGTCCGCTTGTTGTAGCTTTTGCATTATTCGGCACTTCTGCTGCCATCACAGATGAACAAATTCAATCACTGCCATTAAGTAAGGTCATCATTTTATATGTAGGTGTGGGGATTCTGTTTGTGGGAGCTGCTGCCTTATTTTTCTTTTCCAAAAAAGTACCGGCAGGAATCAGTACAGAAAAAACAGAGAAAGAAAATAAAGCCTTAATGACATTGCTGATGATTACTGTGTTGCTCACATTGTTCTTTATTCCCGTCTTTAAAAGTTATCAAAGTGATGCAGCGAAAAATATGATTTCGCTTCAGACAAAAATTGACGAACTAAGAAATGCCGATATAAAAGTTGTGCAAGATGCAGGCGAACAGATTCAGGCGCTGCAAATTGAAATGGAAGCGATCCGATTACCTTTAGAGCAAAGCAGAATGCGTTGGCTTACCGCTGCCTTACTGACAGTAATAGGTGGATTGCTCTTTGCCAATACCCGTGCACGAAAAGATGCTGCCGGATGGGGTGCAATGAAATATCCGCAACTGATCCTCGGCATGCTGGGCATCTTTGTATATGTAGGTGTAGAAGTAGCTATTGGCAGTAATTTAGGTGAACTATTAAAACAAGATGACTTTGGAGGCTATCCATCCTCGCAAATTGCACCCTTTATATCTATGTACTGGGGAAGTCTGATGATCGGCCGCTGGGCAGGAGCCATCAGTGCGTTTCAATTATCGGCCGTAAGAAAAAAGATTTTATTGATCATAGTACCCCTGATTGCCTATGCTGTTATTCTTTTTGCCAACACATTGGCAGGATATGATATGAGTGAATTATATGGCTATATCCTTTTTGTTGGTGTACAGATCGGTGCTTTTTTTATCGCTAAAGATAAACCAGCACGAACGCTTTTACTTTTTAGTTTATTGGGTGTAGCGGCTATGTTTGTTGGATTATTCACATCAGGCAAGATTGCTATCTATGCTTTTTTGAGTGGCGGTTTATTTTGCTCCATCATGTGGCCCTGTATATTTTCATTATCTATTGCCGGACTGGGTAAGTACACCACTCAGGGATCTGCCTTTTTAATTATGATGATCCTAGGCGGAGGCATTATCCCTCCTATACAGGGAAAATTAGCTGATCTTATTGGCATTCATCAGTCATACTGGGTAGCTGTATTATGTTTTGGCTATCTGGCTTTCTTTGCCTGGAGGGTGAAGCAGATTTTGTACAATCAGGGAATAGATTACGAAACAGAAAATACAAGTTCCGCACATTAAACAGATATTTATATTTGCAGCATGCAAAAGAAATTAGCTATCGGAATTGATATCGGAGGAACGACGACCAAGTTTGGCATTGTTGATAATAGTGGTCATATTCTGGAACAAGACCGCATTCCTACCAATGAACATGAGGTTGCCTCTTTATTTATTGAAGATTTATATGCCAAATTATGGCCGATGATATTGCGCCATGGCAAACCAGAAGATTTTATTGGCATTGGCGTGGGCGCACCCAATGGAAATTATTACAGCGGCACCATAGAGTATGCTCCTAATCTGAAATGGAAAGGTATTATTCACATGGCAAAGATGCTGGAAGAAAAGTTTGGATTGCATACACGTTTAACCAATGATGCCAATGCAGCTGCTATGGGTGAGATGATCTATGGTTGCGCGAAAGGGAAAAAACATTTTATTACCATTACACTGGGCACCGGTGTTGGGAGTGGTATTGTAATAGATGGAAAGATTGTGTTAGGTCATGATGGCTTTGCCGGTGAGTTGGGACATACCATTATTCGTCCGGGTGGTCGTTTACATAAAGGAACCGGCATCAAGGGAAGTCTGGAAGCCTATGCCTCTGCTACCGGGGTGAGAGAGACGGCGATTGAGCTTCTCACCAATGAACCCAATTCGGAAAGTTTATTAAGAAATTATTCCATTGATGAGTTAACGAGTCAGACCGTATATGAGTGTGCCATCAAGGGAGATAAGATTGCGAACCGGATTTTTGATTTTACCGGACAGATCTTAGGGGAAGCGTTGGCAAATTTTGTAATGTTCTCCTCTCCGGAAGTGATTGTATTATTTGGGGGGTTGACGAAAGCGGGGGATTTAATTTTGAATCCTACTGTGGAGGCGATGGAAGCAAACTTGATAAAAGTATTTAAGAACAAAGTGAAGGTTGTGTTCAGCAATTTGAAAGAGGCTGATGCTGCGATATTGGGTGCGAGTGCATTGGTATGGGAAGAGTGAGTTGGGGTTATTAGTTATTGGCGGCTGATAGGCATAACAAGTCAAAGGTCAAAAGTCAAAACCAAAAAGTAGTGCCGATTTTTCAACTCTTTACTGGCGCCTGACTCCAGTCGGGTGTCAGACTATTGCTATCTATAACCTATGGTATATTTTCTTCTTAAGTCATAATAAAGAAGTGTTCGTTCTCATCTATCTTTATTCCTTTCTTCTACTTATATTTGCGGTCCTGAATGCCCAGATGGCGAAATTGGTAGACGCACTGTGTTCAGGTCGCAGCGTCCGCAAGGATGTGCTGGTTCGAATCCAGTTCTGGGCACTTTACTGTACTGAAGGCGATTCTTTGATGAGTCGCCTTTTTCTTTTTCGCTTGAAACCTTTGCCAGCAAAGGGATTGCAGCAAATAAGCTATTTACTCTTTCGGTTCGAACTTCCCCTTTTTGCTTATTATAGAGGATTCCTTCAGGAAATACCAGTCTCTGTAATCGCTGCTTCTGCTCATACTCCGCTGAAACCCATGACTGGCTTATGTTTTGAGCGATGGATAAACATTTTTCAACGGCGATTTCCAAGTTCGAACCGCTGACAACCACATTCTCTAATTCCTTATTCATTTCGGCAATTGCACCCGACAACTTTTCGGAGTGTTTTTCATATATCTCCTTACTGATTTCATCATTGATGAATTTTTGCTCCACCTTATCAAGCATGGACTTTTTCTCTGATAACCGCTTCTTCAATTGCTCTCCATCCTTATTTTTTTCAGAAAGGTGTTGCTTGATGATTTCCGTGAGGGTTTTCTTGAGATAGCTCTGTCTGGAACGATCATACTCATACTGGCTTAGTAGCGTAACAAATAATCCGTTCAGCCGCTTTGCGCTCACATTTACCGGCACCGCACCTTCTTTGATTTTATAGTACCAGTTTCCTTTCGTTTTATATCCCGTTAATGGTGCACCGCTGATTTC
>JBKCGY010000302.1:0-4258 GCA_046303015.1 Bacteroidota bacterium
AGCGAGAGAATTGCGTGATAAAGGATATATGAAAATTATTTCACTGGCTCCTGAGGTACTGTAAACCTTTGTAGTCTAAAACTTAATATTAGAGTATATGTCAACCAGATTCAAATCCAAGTTTAACATTCGCAAAGGTGATTCGGTAGTAGTGATCACCGGTGATGATAAGGATGTAAAAAAGCCCCGTACCGTATTGGAGGTTTATCCTGAAGACAGCCGTGTGTTGGTAGAAGGTGTGAACATTGTTACCCGTCATACCAAACCTTCTGCACAGAACACCAAAGGAGGCATTGTTAAGAAAGAAGCGCCTATTCATATTTCCAATGTGAAAATATGGGATGGTAAGCAAGCTACTAAAGTGCAGCGCACCCGCGAAAACGGAAAACTGGTAAGAGTTTCCAAAAAATCAGGACAACCGATTAAATAATTGATAAAAGAAAAATAAAGATATGAGTGTCGGAAAATATACGCCTCGATTGGCTACCAAATACAAAACAGAAGTGGTACCCGCTTTGATGAAGCGTTTTGGTTACAAAAGCGTAATGCAGGTTCCCCGTTTGGAAAAAATTTGTCTGAACCGTGGCGTTAATGGAGCGGTTAATGACAAGAAAATGATCGATACGGCTATTGATGAGCTTACGATGATTACGGGTCAGAAAGCTGTAGCCACTCATTCCAAGAAAGATATCTCCAACTTTAAGTTGAGAAAAGGAATGCCTATCGGTGCACGTGTTACTTTACGCGGTGTAAACATGTATGAGTTTCTGGATCGTTTGATTTCAGCTTCATTGCCTCGTGTACGTGATTTCAAAGGCGTAAATGAAAAAGCTTTTGATGGTCGTGGCAACTATACAATGGGTGTAACTGAGCAGATCATTTTCCCCGAAATTGATATTGATAAAGTGAATAAGATCACAGGTCTGGATATCACATTTGTAACTACAGCAGGTACGAATGAAGAAGCATATGAGTTGCTGAAGAATATGGGTATGCCTTTCAAAAACGCTAAAAAAGATTAATCAGTCCTTTGTATTCTTTCTCAGTAAAGAGTGCTTAGAAAATTAAAATAAAAGTATGGCAAAAAAATCAGTCACAGCACGCCAGCATAAAAGAGAACGAATGGTGGCTCATTATGCAGAAAAAAGAGCAGCCCTGAAAAAAGCCGGTGATTATGCCGCTTTGGATGAGTTGCCTAAAAATGCATCTCCGGTTCGTTTGAAAAACCGTTGTCAGCTGACCGGTCGTCCGAAAGGTTATATGAGATATTTTGGTATCTCCCGTGTGATCTTCCGCGACATGGCACTGAACGGAAAAATTCCGGGTGTTAAAAAAGCGAGTTGGTAAAATTCCCCTGTGCAGGTTTTGAATATGATGCACAGATTATAAAACTTATTTGATCATTCAAATCAAAATAAAAAAATGGTAACAGATCCTATTGCAGATTTTCTCACGAGAGTACGTAACGCGCAAATGGCAGGTCATCGCATCGTGGAAATTCCTGCGTCTAATCTCAAAAAGCGTATTACAGAAATATTATACGATCAGGGATATATCCTGAAGTATAAGTTTGAAGATGATTCCAAACAAGGGGTTATTAAGATCGCTTTGAAATACGATGCACAAACCCGTCAGCCCGCTATCCAGTCTCTGGAAAGAGTAAGCCGTCCTGGACTTCGTCAGTATTCCAAACCTGCTGAATTCACAAGAGTGAAAAACGGTTTAGGTGTTGCCATCGTTAGTACCTCTAAAGGAGTGATGACAGACAAACAGGCAAAAGCAAATAATGTAGGCGGAGAAGTACTTTGCTACATTTATTAATAATCAAATTAAGATTGTCCGATAATCTAAGGGCGCTATACGGCAACTGAAAACGGCAATCAATAAGATAAAAACAAACTATTATGTCTCGTATAGGAAAAAAACCGGTTGTTGTTCCCCAGGGTGTTACTATCACTGTAGGAAAAGATAATGTTATCACCGTAAAAGGACCGAAAGGTGAATTGAAAGAAGCCATCGACCGCGATATTACCGTTGAGGTTGCAGATGGACAGGTAACTTTTTCTCGCCCTACCGATCAGGGTCGCCACCGTGCTTTGCATGGTTTATACCGTTCTTTGGTAAGTAACATGGTGAAAGGTGTTACCGATGGATATACTCGCCAACTTGAGTTGGTAGGGGTAGGTTATAAAGCCGCCAATCAGGGCAATGTACTGGATCTCGCTTTGGGGTATTCTCACAATATTATTTTTGAAGTTCCCAAAGAATTAAAAGTAGCTACAGCACAAGAGAAAGGTCAGAATCCGATTATTACGCTTGAAGGAATTGATAAGCAATTGCTGGGACAGGTTTCTGCTAAGCTGCGCAGTCTGCGTAAGCCTGAGCCATACAAAGGAAAAGGTGTGAAATATGTAGGTGAATTTATCCGTCGTAAGGCAGGTAAAGCAGCCGGTAAATAATAAGATTTAATTGTTCATTGCTTCTGGCAGTATCAGAAGCTAATATATCAAATACAATGAAAACAGATAACAAAGTTGTAAGAAGAAAAAAAATCCGCTACGCCATTCGTAAGAAAGTGAGCGGAACTGCTCAAAAGCCCCGTTTATCGGTGTTTCGCAGTAACACAGATATTTATGTGCAACTGATTGATGATGCAACCGGTACTACGCTGGCTGCTGCCTCTACAAAAGATAAAGATGTGAAAGCGCAAAAAGCCAACAAAGTAGATAAAAGCAAAATGGTGGGTACGGCTATCGCAAGCAAAGCTTCATCTTTAGGTATTACTACTGTTGTTTTTGACAGAGGGGGTTATTTATATCATGGTCGTGTGAAAGCGATCGCTGATGGAGCCAGAGAGGGAGGACTTCAATTTTAATTTTAAACTATTCAAATAAAGATACATGTCAAAAGTACTTACCAATAAAGTAAAGCCCGGAGAACTCGAACTGAAAGAAAAAGTGGTGGCCATCAATCGTGTAGTGAAAACTACAAAAGGTGGACGTACCTTCAGTTTTTCTGCTCTTGTTGTGGTGGGCAATGGTGCCGGTGTAGTAGGACACGGATTAGGTAAAGCCAAGGAAGTGCAAGAGGCGATCACAAAAGGTATTGAAGATGCCAAAAAGAACCTGATCAAAGTTCCGATTATGCATGGAACCATTCCGCACGATCAACTTTCAAAAGAAGGTGCTGCTAAAGTATTGATCAAGCCTGCTGCACATGGTACAGGTGTGATTGCCGGAGGCAGTATGCGTGCGGTGTTGGAAAGTGCGGGTGTAACAGACGTGTTAGCTAAATCATTGGGTTCAGCCAATCCTCACAATGTGGTGAAGGCTACCTTCAGAGCTTTGGCAACATTAAAAGAGCCGATCTCTATTGCCAGAAAAAGAAACCTTGGATTGAAAAAGGTTTTCAACGGATAATTCCGATTTAAAAGATTACTAATCATACAATGATGAAAAAGTTAAAAATTACACTTGTTAAAAGTCCGATCGATCGCCCAGAGCGTCAAAAGCTTACGCTAAAAGCGTTAGGACTGAATAAAACAAATTCTGCCAAAGAGGTAGAAGCGACACCCCAGGTGCTGGGCATGATTCAAAAAGTGAATCATCTTTTGAAAGTAGAAGAACTGGCATAAATTCATTTATTAAGCGAGGGGTGATTCCCCGTAAGTATAAAATCAATAGAAATGAAACTTCACAATCTGAAACCTGCGAAAGGTTCTACACACAAAGAGAAAAGATTAGGTAGAGGGGAAGCCTCCGGAAAGGGTGGTACTTCTACAAAAGGTAACAAAGGGGGCCAAAGCCGTGCCGGTTACAAAAGTAAAATGGCACATGAAGGCGGACAGATGCCTATTCAGCGTCGTATTCCCAAGAGAGGATTTAAGAATCCGGACAGAGTGGAATATAAAGTATTCAATCTCGGACAAATCGAGCAATTAGTAGAGAAATACGGATTTGCAGATTTCACTCCTGAAAATTTATACACCAATGCATTGGTTAGCAGAAAAGATCTGGTGAAAGTGCTGGGTAACGGAGAAATCAAAACCAAATTGAATTTCAAAGTACATGCCGTAAGCGCCAAAGCGAAAGCTGCGATCGAAGCTACCGGTGGTGCGGTTGAAATTGTGAAGTAATTTTCCCGATATTTGCTGCGTCTGTCGTTTGACCGGCATCACATTAAACGATTCCATTTCAGTGAAAAAACTTCTTCAGACCCTTAAAAATATCTGGTCGATCACAGAGTTGAAAGACAAGAT
>JBKCGY010000303.1:0-2310 GCA_046303015.1 Bacteroidota bacterium
GTTTTTCTTCGCGAAAACTTTTCAAAGATCTCAATCGTAGCAGCCAGGTCTTCTGCTTTCTGCATATCGAAATAAGAAGCCATCAGATTGTGCAAGCCTTTGATGTAATGCGCTGTTTCTACTTCAATCATTTCGGGATAGCGATCAAAAACTTCCACCCATTTTTTGGAATAACGATAGTGCTGCAAAAAATCCTGTCTTATGAATGCATACCAGTTCATCGACTGATAATAATACAGCTCTTCATAAAATCCCTTCTGCCTTCCTCCATCAGCCGGCAATTCTTTTTCGAGAAATGCTTTTACTTCGGCTTCATCCCGTTTGTTTCTTGCTACCCCATTCTTGATATACCAGCCATATAATTGAAGCGACAGTCCCGATAACTTCGAGATGGCCAAAAGCTTTTCATTCACCTCTATTGATTGTAATCTTAGCTCATCTGCTTTATGTTGCATGCTGCGGGTGATATAGAGCGCTTCAATCTTCTTTTCGAAAAAAATGATTTGCTGCAGATAAGTATACTGCTGATAAGCGAGTGCTTGTTCTTTACATTTTTCCAGCGTTTTTAAACTCTGCAGATAGAAGCCTTTGTTGTAAAGAATGCGTGCAAAATCCATCTGTTCATTCAACTGGAGGGAGATGTTATCACTTTGACGAATGAGACGCAGGCTGGATAAGATTAGTTTTTGCAGATGTGCTTTGAGGTTGGATAGCTGCGCTTTACTAATGCGTTTGTTTTTTTTGAGCAAATCCACTTCATCATAAATTTTCATTTTATCCAGCGCATCAAAAAGCTGAATGACTTTGAGATCAGTGCCGCCAGTATTGCGCGCAGCATAGAGCTTGAAATTGCGTTTTTCACTCTTTTCCAGCGACTTAATCAGCAGAAATACCGTATCGTCTGAGCGGTTGGGCATCGTAATTGGAATGTTTGCAAATTATTGTAAAACAATTAGTTACGGATGCAAAGATACGGGTTATCTGCCGTAGCATCCCGGCCATTTTGATTTTACAACACTGTAAACTACAAATAATTTCGAAGGATTGTTTGAGAGGGGTTTTAATTCTTTTAAATAAATATCTCATGCCGGATCAACGCATTATTATTTTCGATACCACTTTACGCGATGGGGAGCAGGTGCCGGGCTGTAAATTGAATACAGATGAAAAACTCAAGCTGGCATTGGCTTTACAGGAGTTGGGGGTAAATGTAATTGAGGCCGGTTTCCCTATCTCGAGTCCGGGTGATTTTGAAAGCGTTCATTCCATTGCTAAAGTAATTACAGAATCGGTGGTATGTGGTCTGACTCGTGCACAGCAAAAAGATATTGAAGTAGCCGCTGAGGCTTTGAAGCCGGCTAAAAGAAAAAGGATACATACCGGTATTGGTACTAGTGACCTCCATATAAAGTATAAATTCAATTCAACAAGGGAAGCTATTTTAGAGCGAGCGGTTCAAGCCGTTAAATGGGCGCGTAACTTTACGGATGATATTGAGTTTTATGCGGAAGATGCCGGGAGAAGCGATAATGAATATCTCGCACGTGTGATCGAGGCCGTTATAAAAGCGGGAGCTACAACGGTGAATATTCCCGACACAACAGGATATTGTCTGCCGCATCAGTATGGAGAAAAAATAAAATATTTAGTGGATCATGTTCCCAATATTGATAAAGCGGTGATCAGTTGTCATTGTCATAATGATCTGGGTTTGGCCAGTGCCAATTCAATATATGGTGCAATAAATGGTGCCCGTCAGATTGAATGTACGATCAACGGTTTGGGAGAACGCGCAGGAAATACTTCTCTCGAAGAGGTAGTGATGATTATCCAGCAGCACCCTGAAATGGGCTTGTTTACTGATATTAAATCACAATTACTCAATCCTGTCAGTCGTTTGGTAAGTGAAACCATGCGCATGCCGGTGCAGCCCAATAAAGCCATTGTGGGAAGTAATGCTTTTGCGCATTCATCAGGCATTCATCAGGATGGGTTTTTAAAGAATGCTGCAAATTATGAAATCATCAATCCCGAACTGGTGGGTGCTGATACGTCAAAGATCGTGTTAACCGCACGTAGTGGAAGAAGTGCATTGGCGTATCGGTTTAAATTACTGGGTTTTGAATTTGACCGTAATGATGTGGATGTATTATATCAGCAGTTTCTCGAAGTAGCGGATAGCAAAAAAGAAGTGGAGAATCAGGACCTTACAGAAATGGCGGTAGCATATCAACAAAAACTTAGTTCTATTTCCTCCTTATGAGTAAAACATTATTTGAGAAAATCTGGGACAAGCATGTAGTGTCTGAT
>JBKCGY010000304.1:0-12338 GCA_046303015.1 Bacteroidota bacterium
ATTCCAGACAGCATGACCAAAATGCATCTGCTGGATTTGAGTGATAGAATTACGCAGGCCCTGGAACCGAAATGACTTGAAGGTTGTCAGTCTCGTCCAACCTAAGGCAAAACGAGACGTTGTCGCGTTATCATGGTTGTCTCGTTATCTTCCAAGATAACCATGACAACAATGGGAACTTTGACTTTTTGGTTTTGACTTTTGACCTTTGAGTTTTATAATAAAAAAAGTAAATCGAAACTTAAACGATCATATTATGAGAAATCTTCTTATCCCAACTTTAACGCTCCTTATAATGTCCTGCAATAACGATTCAACCGTAAAACAACTCTATAACTGGCCGGATGTAAAAGCGCCTGTTGCCATGCAAAAAGATCATATCCGAACCATACATGGAGATACGGTCCATGATCCCTACTACTGGTTATATGACTATTTCGGAAAAGGTCCTGACAGTACAAATGTAATCAGCTATCTCAATGAAGAGAATGCCTATACAGACACCATGATGTCGGGCACTAAAACTTTACAGGAAAACCTATTTAAAGAAATGAAAGCCCGAATCAAAGAAAAAGATGAGTCGGCGCCGGTATTCAATAATGGATATTATTACTATACCCGAACTCAAGACGGCAAACAATATTATAAATATTGCAGAAAGAAAGGAAGTCTGGATGCAGCGGAAGAGATCCTGCTGGATGTGGATCAGATGGCAGAAGGCAAATCTTATTATGCTTTATCCGGCTTCGAGATAAGCGACGACAATAAACTTTTAGCTTTCGGAGTGGATGAAGTCAGCCGTCGGCAATATACCATTCGCATCAAAAATCTGGAAACAGGTGAGATCTATCCGGATGCAATTATAAATACCCAGGGGGATCCTTGTTTTGCCGCCGACAATAAAACGATCTTTTATACCGCCAAGAATCCCAAAACACTACTGAGCGAAAAGATAAAAAGGCATATACTGGGTACAGATGCAACAAACGATCAGCTGGTGTATGAAGAAACAGACAAAAGCAATTACATAGGTGTTGCGAGAAGCAAAAACAAGGCTTTTATACTGATTCAATCGCAGGCTATATTAAATAGTGAAGTAAAAATTATCGACGCATACAAACCTGATTCTCCCTATAAAATTTTTGCAGCCAGAATGAAGGATGTATTATATGATGTGTACCCGATGGATGATAAATTCCTGATCCGCACCAATCTGAATGCAAAGAATTTCAGGCTAATGGAATGTACATTGGAGCAGACGGAAAGTAAAAACTGGAAAGAAGTTATACCAAATCGAGCAGATGTATTACTCAGCTCTGTAGATGTATTTAAAGACTTTACCGTAATTGAAGAAAGAAAAGACGGTCTAGTACAACTACGCATCATAAAGAAAAAAGACAACTCAGATCATTATATTTCATTTGAAGAACCAGCCTATGCCGCATTCCCCGGAGCGAATCCAGCGTATAATTCAAATACATACCGCTACAGTTATGCATCGATGATTACACCGAGCAGTATTTATCAATATGACATGAATACAAGAGAAAAAACCCTCTTGAAACAGAAAGAAGTGCTGGGCGGTTATGATGCCAAGCTATATGTTTCCGAAAGACTGACGGCAACAGCTAAAGACGGAACTAAAGTACCTATCAGCATTGTCTATAAAAAAGGATTCGAAAAGACTGGCAAATCTCCGCTTCTGCTTTATGGCTATGGCAGTTACGCAATCAGTATGGAAGCAAATTTCAATAGCAATATCATTAGTTTATTGGATCGTGGATTTGCCTATGCCATCGCACATATACGTGGCGGAGAAGAAATGGGTAGACATTGGTATGAAGACGGAAAGCTGATGAAAAAGAAGAATACGTTTACTGATTTTATTGATTGTGCTCAGTTTTTAGTGGATCAGAAATATACAAGTAAAGAACACCTATTTGCGCAAGGTGGTAGTGCCGGGGGCCTGCTGATGGGGGCTGTTACCAATATGGCGCCAGATATGTGGAAAGGCGTAATCGCACAAGTTCCCTTTGTAGATGTCATCAATACCATGCTCGATGAAAGTATTCCTTTAACAACGAATGAGTATGATGAATGGGGAAACCCGAATAATAAAGAAGCCTATGATTATATGAAGAGTTATAATCCTTATGAGAATATCGAAAAGAAAAATTATCCTAACATATTAGTTACTGCCGGACTTCACGATAGTCAGGTACAATATTTTGAACCTGCCAAGTGGGTAGCTAAATTGAGAGCGATGAAGACAGACAAAAACGCTCTACTCCTGAAAACCAATATGGATTATGGTCATGGTGGTGCCAGCGGCAGATTTGATTACCTGAAAGAAGTTGCAGTGATATATGCATTTATGTTGGCGTTGGAAGGTCTGAATAATTAAGTAAAAGGAATAAAGACTAAACCTAAAAAGTTGTAGGTTGACGACAATAAATGCATTGCAAGATGAAAGATAAGCATATTGTTAATAAAGCACATTCAGTATAGCTATAAGAAATAGACATTAGCAAAATGTACACCGTAACGAAAGGATAACCATTTTGTATTTTGAATTTTGACTTTTGACCTAGTTCCTACTCATGCCTCAAGGCCATGATTGGATCTAATTTGGCAGCTTTCATAGCAGGATATAATCCCGCAGTTAAGCCCGTAACAAAACAAAGTACTACACCAATGATCACCCATAACCAGGGCACCACAAAACCGGTACTAAGAAATAGGGAGAACAAATTACCTACTGCCACTCCTAGAAGAATACCACATGCCGCTCCTACCAGACTGATCAAAATACTTTCCCATAAAAACTGATTTCTAATATTGGAAGAAGTTGCACCAATGGATTTGGATAAGCCAATCTCTCTGGTTCTTTCATTTACTGCGACCAGCATAATATTCATCAATCCGATCGCAGCACCGAGTAAGGTAATAATGCCAATAACCAATGCTGCGTATTGCACATATTTTAAAGCACTTTTAAGATTCTCTACCAGACTATCACTTCTATCAATGTAAAAATTATCAGCATCATTAAAATGTAGATTTCTAATGATTCGAAAAACACCGGTCGCCTCTCCTATCGCCGCATCCATCATCTGGAAATCATTCACCTTCACCGTTACGTTGAAACTGCCACCGTTATTAAAAACCCTGCGCACATTATTGCAGGTTAAGATTACCAGATTATCCAACGATAAAAAAGAACTGGCTCCTCTGGATTGCATGGTGCCAACCACCCGATACTTTAAAGCACCGATTCTGATCATTTTCCCAATCGCATATTCAGGGCGGGACCTGAATAGTTTATCCACCAGATCTCTGCCAATGATTGCCTGATTGGATCCGCTTTCAATATCATTCATATTAAAATCCCTGCCCGCCTCAATCTGATATCCACTATTCAATAAATAATTTTCATCTCCTCCTATAACACGCACATTCGGATTGGTTTTCTTTTCTTCAAAAAAGATGGTTTCAGCACCACTTGCGAACTTGGATACACTTACCGTAGCGGGAAAATGTAATCTCTCCTTAAGCATAATAGCCTCATCATAAGTAATGAATTTATCTAGGGTAGAAGCGCGTTGCCTACCCCCTTTTTTTGAAACTGATAAATTACTTTTTGGTGGCCCACCCATTCGAAAATTCCGCTCTTTGAATCGAATGCTAAATGAATTCGCACCAAGGATCGAAAAGTTCTCATATAAACTTTGGTTCATTGCTTCAATGGCAGTAATAATGCCAATTAATGCCATGATTCCAAAAGCAATGATTGCTACGGTAATGCCCGTGCGTAAACGATTGCCTCTGATAGTTCGCCATGAAAGAGATAAGATATCCTGAAGTTTCATAAAACATCCTCAAGTTAAGCAACCCGCCAATATCTTTTAATAGAAATCAATAAACGGTCAGTGCATTGAGGAGCAACTGGTAAGGAAATATGCCTAAAAGGATAACGAATATAGCCGCCACCAATAAACCTAACTTGAAATTTAAACTAACAGGTGCCTCCAATCCGGAATGTTCGGCAGCCGATTTAAAGTACATCGCCTGGATTACTTTGAAATAATAAAAGATACTCACAGCTGCTAACACCACTGCTGTAACTACCAGCCATAAGTAACCACCTGACTTCACGACAGCAGATAGCATGTAATATTTAGCAAAGAAACCACCGGTAAGAGGAATGCCTGCCAATGACATTAAAAATACCGTCAGACAGAAAGCGAGTAATGGATTTTTAGATGCAAGACCGTTAAACCCTTCATAAGTATAATCTTTCATTTTAGCCAATACTGCAAAAATCCCTATCGTACCCAGGCAATAGGCTACTGTATACAACAACAAACCCATTCGAGCTAGATCATTGATCGAATACACAGCCATCAGCATGAAGCCCGCCTGTGCTATAGAAGAATAAGCAAGCATTCTTTTCACACTTTGCTGATACACAGCGGTAATATTCCCAATAAAAAGAGTAAGTGCAATAAGTATAGCTAGTACTAACTTCCATTTGCCTTGTTCATTGGAAAACCCGTTCATCATTAATTGCGCATACCCCACAAAAGCCGCCATCTTCACAATAGAAGACATAAATGAAGTAAAGGGTGTAGGTGCCCCATCATATACATCAGGTGTCCAGAAATGGAAAGGAGCAGCCGACACCTTGAAAGACATAGCAATCAGTATTAAAGCCAGTCCTAACAGGCGATACAAGGCCATTGTATTATCTTCCATTACATAGTTCGCTACCTGAAAAGAACCGGTAGCTCCGTATATAAAGGCGATACCCAGCAAGAGTATACCAGTAGAGAAGGCGCCCATCAAAAAATATTTCAAAGCGGCCTCATTGCTTTTCAAATTACGTTTATCGCTACCCGTGAGAATAAATAAAGGACTAGAAAGGATCTCTATCCCAAGGAACATAATTAATAAATTATTATATAGCGTAACCAAACCGGCTCCGGCCACCACAAAAAATATCAGGGCAAAGTACTCGTAAGGATGAGATCCGACTTTGACAACCTCTTTACCACTAACCCACACAAAAAACAGCAAGGCAATACTAATAATTAAAAGAAATAAAGAGCCAAATTTATCATACTCAAGTAAGTGATTGAAGTCGTTGTGAGTAATAGCATACCCATAAAGATCTGCTATATTTCCTGCTATAAGCAGTAAAGCACCCACAAAGGCAAGTCGCACCGGCTGATGATTCCCTTTCAGGAACAAGCCCGACAACATCATCACAATTCCCCAGACAGCAGCTATGATAATTAGGTTCATCTGTATTCGTTTAGTTATCTTTTTAACTGAATTAAATAATCTACGGAATCTTTCACCATCTCCAGCAAGGGCGCAGGATATACACCCAGCAAGAGGATTAAGGGTACTAAAATGATAAGCACAATCCTCACTCCCCCGCTAACGTCAGAAGCTAGGGTCGTCTTCTTATTCAACGCTCCATAAAAAACACGCTGAATCATATTCAAAGTATATACCGCACTTAGTATGATACTCAATCCGCCAACTGCAGCATAAGTCAGATTATACTTAAAGAGTCCATTGAACATCATCAGCTCTCCCACAAAAGCATTGGTAAGCGGTAAAGCTACATTGGCCAGAGCTACTATGATCAAAAGAATGGTAAGTACAGGAGCCCTTTGCGCCAATCCACCCAACTCACTCATTTTGCGTGTACCCGTTTGTTGTTCGATCCATTCGATGACCACCCAGATACCGAGTACATTTACCCCATGACTGAAAAATTGAATCATCGCACCTTGAATTCCTACGGTATGATTCGTAAAAAGTGCAGCACTCATTAATCCAATATGTGCAATGGAAGAGTAAGCCACCAGTCTTTTCAGGTCATCCTGCTTCATGGCAAGTAGGCTTGCATAGATCATCCCAATAACAGAAAGTAATATAATTACATCCGAAAAATAAGCTGCAGACTGAGGGAAGACAGGCAACAGCCATCTTACCACACCAAAAAGTCCCATCTTCACCATCAATGCACTCAGCAACATGGTAACCGGAGAAGCTGATTGCTCATACGTATCCGGCTGCCAAGTATGAAAAGGAAATACAGGCATCTTGATTGCAAAAGCCACAAAAAATAACCAAAACAAAATATGCTGTTGTGTTGAAGTAAGGTTGGCATTATACAATGACTCCAATGCAAATCGCTGATCAGGGGTATGATAATATAGAAATACCAAACCGGCCAACATCAACAATGATCCGATAAATGTGTATAGGAAGAATTTAAATGTAACAGCCAGCCTTTTTTCTCCTCCCCATTTTGAACATAAAAAATAAACAGGGATAAGTGCCAGTTCCCAGAAAAAATAAAACAGTAAACCATCTGCCGCCAGAAATACACCCATCATCCCAGAATAAGCCAGCATGATCAAACCATAAAATGAAGAAGGATTTTCATAGTAATTCTTTCTGACAGACCACAAAACTAAGGGAATCACAATCGTGGTAAGTAAACATAAAACAGAAGAAGCCCCATCCATTTTCAATGAAAAGGAAGCCCCCAACTGAGGCAGCCAGTCTTGTATGAATTGTTTGTTTTCTGAAGGAAGATAACCCAATGATAATGCTATCATCAGCATAAGCGAGATCAGTGCAGCAAGAAAAGAGGCAGACCTGGATACGGATTCAGATTGCGATCCCATACTGAACAATCCTGCTGCTAACGGTATCAATATCAACAATAATGAAATCATATATACGTACTCAATATTTTATGAAAGAATTGATGTAATTAAAACGATAACAAATAACAATCCCAAAACCATCCACAATATATAGGCGCCCACATGACCGTTTTGTAATAAACGCAACTGACGACCGCCCCATTGCACCAATTTACCAGTTCCATTCACTGCACCATCTATAGACTTTTTCTCTACATAGCTTTGAAAAATATCTGCCAGTTTTATAAGAGGTTTACCAATAATTGTTGAATAGAATTCATCTACATACCATTTGTTAGCCAGAAGCTTACTAAAGCCGGTTGGTTCATTCGTATCAGGTTTCGATGAAAACTTTTTCCATGCATATATTACAACAACAAAAATCAATGCAATGCTAACGCCCAATAAGAGATACTCTGTTTCATGACTAATAGCATGAGCATGAGACAAAGCCGTAGAAGCTTCAAATACCGGCGCAAGATATGTTTGCAACCAGTGGGCATCTTTGACAAACAACTCAGGTATGCCTATAAACCCTGATGTAATTGCCAGTAAGGCAAGAATGATCAAAGGGAAAATCATAGCAAACGGACTTTCATGAAGATGATGCTCTTGTTCTTTTGTTCCTCTGAAGCTTCCACGAAAAGTAGTGGCATATAAACGAAACATATAAAATGCAGTCATCAATGCACCCATCAAACCGACCCAGTATAAAATCGGACTTGTTGCGTAAGCCCCAATCAGTATTTCATCTTTCGAAAAGAATCCGCTGAATGGAGGAATACCGGCAATGGCAATACAACCAACCAGAAAAGTCCAGTGTGTATGTGGGAGTTTTTTAGCAAGCCCACCCATCTTTCGAATATCCTGTTCGTGATGCATGGCATGAATTACAGAACCCGCGCCTAAGAATAATAAAGCTTTAAAGAAAGCATGGGTCATCACATGAAATACAGCTCCAGTATAAGCACCTACCCCTAATCCTAAAAACATGTAGCCCAGCTGACTAACCGTAGAATAAGCCAGCACCTTCTTAATATCATTTTGTTTTAAGGCAATCGTAGCCGCCAATAATGCCGTCAGTAATCCGATGACAGCGACAACCGTTTGTGTAACAGGAGACAAAGTATAAAGAATATTACTTCTTGCTATCATGTAAATACCAGCCGTCACCATCGTGGCTGCGTGTATAAGGGCAGAAACCGGGGTGGGCCCCGCCATCGCATCCGGTAACCAAGTATATAGAGGAATTTGAGCACTCTTTCCGGTAGCGCCGACAAATAGCAGCAAAGTAATTATCGTTAACACAGTTACAGATACTCCAGATGCAGCAGGGAATACATCGAGATAATTCAGGCTTCCAAATTGCTGAAGTATAAAAAACAATCCCAATAAAAAGCCCAGATCCCCAATACGATTCATTACAAATGCTTTTCGGGCAGCGGCTCCATAATCTACATTTTTAAACCAATAACCGATGAGGAGATAAGAACACAAACCCACTCCTTCCCATCCAATAAACATGATCAGATAATTGGCGCCCAGCACCAAAAGCAACATATTAAAAACAAACAAATTGAGATAAGCAAAATAACGGGCAAAATGAGAAGAAGACTCCTCGTTCATATATGCTGTAGAATAGAGATGGATCAAAAAACCAACTCCGGTAATGACCAATAAAAACAATGCACTTAAACGATCCACCTGAAAGGCAAAGGGAATATGTAGATCAGCCGTATGAATAAAATCAAAGAGATTAACTATAACAGGATCACTTTCAGCTCTGGTTTCATTAAAAATGAATAGACTCAAAATAAAGGAAAACAGAATCACCCCGCTTCCAATGATGCCGGTTAACTGTTTGCTCAGATAATTCCTTCCTAGTCCATTCACTAAAAAACCGATGAGCGGGAGTAAAGGCACCCAGTATACCATCGAAGAAAAACTACTTGCCATATATGATACTTAAACCTTCAAGAGAAAATCTCCTTCAGATATTTTTAATGTTTTAATCGATTTAAAAAGTTCACATCTACGCTATGAATATTTCTATACATCATTACGATAATTGCCAAACCTACACTCACTTCAGCTGCGGCAACCACCATGATGAAGAATACAAATATCTGTGCTTCAGATCCTACGTTTTGAGTAAAATCCAATGCAGCCAATTTTGCTGCATGCATCTTACTGAAAGCAACCAGCAACAAATTCACAGCATTCAACATTAACTCCACACACATGAAGATGATGATTGCATTTCTTCTGGTCAATACCCCTGTCACTCCAATACTAAAAAGGGTTAACGCCAGTACTATGTAATAATTTATCGGCATCATAAATAATTTAATCTCCTTTTTTACCAATGACAACTGCCCCTACCATCGCACTCAGAAACAGAATACTGCTGATCTCAAAAGGCAGAACATAGTTTGTAAATAAAACTTTACCCAAATTTTGAATCAGACCAGCTCCTCCGCTCTCTAATACTTTTTGCTGACCAGTCTGCTCAACCTGACGCAAGGCCGCTACCAATACCAGCAACAAACTTCCCCCTGCAATTGTACCTGCCCACTTCAGCCAACGATTATTTCTCGGCTCCGTATCTGCATTGAGGTTCATCAACATGATCACAAAGAGGAACAAAACCATGATAGCACCTGCATAGACAATAATGTTTACAATGGCTAGAAACTGAGCATTCAATAAAATATAATGTCCGCTGATCGCAAAGAATACAATGATCAACCACAAAACACTATATACCGGATTTTTACTTGTCACCATCATAAGCGCACCACTGATGGCCAGTGCACTCAGAAACCAGAATAATATTTCACTAATATTCATCTTATGCAGTCGTTGTATTTGCTTTTAATTTTGGTTCTTCTAACAAACCTTTCGGTTTAGCAAAATCTTCGGGTCTTTCTTTTGGATCTGGGATCACCAGATTATCTTTCCCGTAAATAAAACTTTTACGAGTGTAATTGGATGGGGCAAAAGTCTCAGTGAGATAAATCGCATCCTTCGGACAAGCTTCTTCACATAATCCACAGAATATACAACGAAGCATATTGATCTCATATTTTGCCGCATATTTCTCCTCTCGGTATAAATGCTCCTCACCGGGTAATCTTTCTGCTGCCTCCATCGTAATGGCTTCCGCAGGACAAGCTACTGCACACAATCCACAGGCCGTACAATTCTCTCTACCTTCTTCATCTCTATTTAAGATATGTAAACCACGAAACACAGGACTGAAAGGACGTGTTTCTTCCGGATAGTTGATGGTTACTTTCTTCTGAAACATGTGTTTCAACGTAATACCCATCCCTTTGAGAATGGCGGGAACGTATAAACGCTCGGCCAGACTCAGCGGTCTTCTGTCAACTAATTTTACACGATTCGTTAATTGCATATCAATTCAATTATTTCATTCAATCATTTGTTCAACCACAATACCACGGCACCGGTGATCAACATATTCAGTAATGCCAAGGGTATCAAACTCTTCCAACCTAAATTCATCAACTGATCGTAACGGAAACGCGGGATGGTCCAGCGTACCCACATAAATAGAAACAGGAAGAAAATAATTTTTGTCATCAGTACCGCACCGCCAATGATGGCCATTACATTCAGCGATAATCCCCACGAAGCTTCATTGACAAAAGGAATATCATAACCTCCAAAATACAAACTCGCCATCACCGCACTACTGATAAACATATTAATATATTCTGCGAACAGATAAAAACCCAGTTTCATACTGGAGTACTCGGCATGATAGCCACCAATCAATTCGTTCTCCGCTTCAGGAAGATCGAATGGCGTACGATTACACTCCGCAAAAGCACAAACCAGAAAAATAAAAAATCCAAGTGGCTGGTAAATGATATTCCAGCTGCCGGCAATTTGTTGCTCCACCATTTCTTTCATACTCAATGTACCCGTCAGCATCAACAGAGCAATGAGGGAAAGTCCCATGGGCAACTCATAAGAAATAATCTGTGAAGCTGCACGTAATCCACCCATCAAAGAGTACTTATTGTTACTCGCCCATGAACCAATCATGATACCATACACACCCATACTCACAACACCAAATACATAGAGAATACCTATATTGATATCTGCAATTTGCAAATCAATGGTTCGTCCAAATAATTCTACCTTATTACCCCAGGGAATCACCGCACCTGTAAGCATCGCAGTGATCATCGCCAATGCAGGCCCAAGAATAAACAAAAAACGATTGGCGGAACTGGGAATAATTTCTTCTTTAAAAATAAGCTTCAATCCATCAGCTAATGGCTGCAAAAGGCCAAAGGGACCTGCGCGGTTGGGGCCCAAACGATCCTGCATAAAAGCCGCAACCTTTCTTTCTCCATAGGTCGCATACATCGCTACTACGAGTGAAATCGTAATGATAAATCCAATAAAAAGAAATTTCTCCAGTACCAGTAACCAGTCTACCGTCAGTAAAAAAGCATTCATCAATTTGAATTCTTAGTAGTTTTATAATTGTGTGAAGTAGCAGGCCCTTTAATCTCGCTCAGTTCTACCTGATTGACTTCACTTATATCTTTAATATCCATTAATAATTTTGGATCTCTTCCACCCATCACGCGCGGCATGGTTTCACTTGGTTTTTGGAGATGCTCGTAATGTCCCTGCGAAATCACAGAATGGCGATTGATTTTACTAGGACCTTCGATTACCCAATCGCTCACTTTCTTTCTTTCGAAGCGACAAGTATTACAAATCCACCCCGGTGTTCCTTTAGAACTCTGTTTCACTTCACCCCATTCATCTTTTCTGGCCGTCACGCGCAGTACTTCATCGCCCCGCATCCAGAGCTGCACTTCACCGCTGCATTTATCACAATTACAATGTGCGTCTACCGGTTTCGTAAACCACACGCGATTTTTAAAACGGAACGTTTTATCGGTGAGGGCGCCTACCGGACAAACATCAATTACATTTCCAATGAAATCGTTGTTAAGGTTTTGTTCGATGAGGGTAGCGATTTCTGCATGATCTCCGCGCATTAAAATACCGTGCTTACGTTCTGTACTCACTTGATCCGCCACATATACGCATCTGTAACAAAGGATGCAGCGCGTCATGTGTAGCTGAATATATTCGCCCAAATTATGTTTGTCGAACGTGCGGCGCTTGAATTCATAGCGACTTGCACCTTTGCCATGCTCATAGCTTAGATCTTGCAAATGACATTCACCAGCCTGATCGCAAATGGGACAATCGAGGGGATGATTGATGAGTAAGAATTCAACCACACCATTTCGTGCATCGAGCACACGTTCGCTTGTGATATTTTTTACCACCATACCATCCATAACCGTGGTGCGGCAACTGGCAACGAGTTTAGGCATGGGGCGCGGATCAGCGGCGGAACCGGCTGCCACTTCCACCAAACAAGTGCGACATTTTCCGCCGCTGTCTTTTAGTGTCGTATAGTAACACATTGCAGGGGGAGCTACTTCGCCGCCGATTTTGCGGGCAGCATTCAGGATGGTAGTCCCCGGCTCAACCTCGATGGTTATATTGTCAATTGTGACCTTTAATAATTTATTTTCGCTCATTTTA
>JBKCGY010000305.1:0-2442 GCA_046303015.1 Bacteroidota bacterium
TTATAATCGTTTAAATAAATTTTGAATATCTGTTTTACTAATCTTCTCTTTCCAATCAGGACCAATCGCATGCTTCCACATGTGTTCCAACTTATACGCAACTTCCGCCATAGCTTCAATTTGCGCTTCAGTCCAGTCTTTGCTCAAATTTTGTGGCAACTGAATCTTGTGCTGTGCGAGCATCTGTTTAAATTCTCTCACGCCATCTCCATAATAATCTTCCAGGTGCTGAAAGGCAACGCAGTTGGCATAACAATGTTTATAATGCAGAATTTTTGATAAGCCATAAGAGAGCGCATGACAAATTCCTACTTCCGAATAAGTCAGACTCAATCCGCCCATCAGAGAAGCCACCATCAGCTTGTCATCATTCTCCGGCGTTTGTCCGGCACCGTTACCTAAATAGACTTCACGACAAAGCTGTAAAGATTTATCAGCATACGCATGACTAAATGCGTTATTCAACAATCCCTGCTCACTCTCGATACAATGAATATACGTATCCATACCGGTATAAAACCATTTATCAGCCGGAACACTTGCAATCAATTCCGGATCGAGAATCACCTGATTAAAAACAGTCCAATCGCACTTTAATCCTAATTTTTTTTCAGGACCTGTCAGTACCGCGGTCATACTCACTTCTGCACCTGTACCAGAAATGGTAGGAATACCCAAATGATAAATGCCGGGCTTTTTAATGAGATTTAATCCCTGATATAAAGTAGAAGAACCTTCATTTGTAAACATGAGTGATACGGCTTTCGCAATATCCATGATACTTCCTCCACCGATACCGATCACACCCGCTGGCAATCCTTTTTCATTGAGGATTTCATCACGTAAGCTGTCAATTAAATGCGTAGTGGGCTCCTCCGGATCTACATCAATCCACTTTACTACATCCGCATCTTCAACAGGTAACTTCTTGATTAAATCCTTATCATGAAAATATTGATCAATCACATAAAGAAAGAAATGATCATTTTCGTTACGTACAGGTTGGAGGATATCTGCCAGTGTTGACAGACTCCCTCTTCCAAAAACAACCCTGTCTATATTCTTAAAATTCTTATGCATGTGTTTTAGTTAATGCTTCTTCCATACAAGCGCGAACACGGGATGCCAGCTCACGAACTTCTTCTTCCTTCCAGGTACAACGAACCACAAAGGAAATCAAACGACCTACCACTTCTTGAGATTTAGGCAAATCCAGTGTTTTATAATCCTGCGATTGTCCAAGCAAATGAATCGGCAGTTTAGAAGCGGATTTTAACTCTTTAATATGATCCCACTGATTAATGAAGTGATACATATTAATATACCAGTAGTTGAATCCGGCCACCCCTTTTTCATTCATAATACGCACCACTTCTTTAGCACTATCTGTATCGGGCAATAAAATATTCAGAAATGTCGCAGAGTCGCCCTCGGGATCTGCCAGTTTACTGAATGATACGCCCGGGATATCTGCCAGTAAAGAAGCAAAAAGAGATTTGTTTATTCTGTTGAGACGAATCACTTCAGGCACTCGGCGAGCTTGCGCCACTCCAACCGCCGCATGCAATTCGCTGATGCGATAATTGAACCCGATGATCGGATGCTGCTCCATCCCTCTGTTATTGCCAATATGATCATGGCCATGATCTGAATATGAATCCGCATGCTTATAAGCCTGCTCATCATTGGTCACTAATACACCACCCTCTCCAGCTGTAGCTATTTTAAAGAAGTCGAACGAATAACAGCCTGTTTTTCCAAATAACCCCACTTTGGTCCCTTTATAAGAAGCGCCATACGCCTGACCGGCATCTTCTACCAATACCAGATTTTTCTCTTTGACGATTTCCATTATCCCATCCATATCCGCCATACCGCCACACATGTGCACCATCAGAATGGCTTTGGTTTTGGGAGTGAGCGCTTTACGAATGCCTTCTGCACTCAAACAAAGTGTCTCATCAATCTCTGCGAATACAGGAATACCTCCCACAAATAACACTGCCTCAACAGAAGCAACATAAGTGAAAGGTGGAACAATCACTTCATCTCCTGCTCCTACTCCCGCTGCGGCCAATGCAGTAGCTACTGCAGTAGATCCGCTGGAAACAGCATGGGCGTACTTAGCACCCGTAAACTTGCAGACTTCCGCTTCAAATTCACGGGCTTTCCAGATCCCTTGTCTTTGCTGATCATGATTATAGCGGAAAAGGATGCCTGTCTGCATCACATCATTCACTTCCTTTTGCTCTTCCGCTCCAAAGAATTCAACTCCGGGCATAGTATTGATTTTGAAGCGCAAAAATAAAACATATTAGGGAAAAGGTTGTCAGTTATTAGTTGTCAGTTATCGGCTCGTTTTTCGTCCATCGTTGCTCGTTTTTCGAAAAACGAAAGACGATAAACGAACAACGGTTTTGGTTTTGACTTTTGACCTTTGAC
>JBKCGY010000306.1:0-4089 GCA_046303015.1 Bacteroidota bacterium
TGATGATGATACCCGAGCCGCCATGATTGAATTATACAGTCAGCATCATTATCTGGCTGATCCGCATGGGGCGGTGGGATATCTGGCTTTAAAAGAATATCTGACTACCCATACAGGAGAAGCCGGGATGTTTCTGGAAACAGCTCATCCCGTAAAATTCTATGATGTGATTGAGCCTGTATTGAATATTCAGGTACCCATACCGGAATCCGTAGAGGGCATTATGAATAAAACAGGTAATGCGCATAAAATGGATGCGGAGTATCAGGCGCTTCGTGAGTTTTTAATAAATAAATAAAATCGTTAGTCGCTTCTATTTAATCAATAATTATTCAACCCATTATTTTAAGTCCATCGGCTTCGCCGATGGTTACTCATATTAAACCCAAAAGGGGTTTAATATGAGTAACCGCCGATGAAATCGGCGGACTTTACAGAAAACAATATATAGTTCGGATATTTGTATTGGAATGCACGATATTGAACCATATTTTAACTGGCGCCATATATATGTGAGCGAGGAGGACATACAATCGCCGTTTTACGGCAGGGAGTATTCGGAGTTTGAGTTTTCACAGACCATCTACAACTACTATATCCATCCACAGTGGGATGACTTTGGCAGCCGAACCTTGTACCTGAAGGTCTTAATGGCCGATTATGAAGAAAGTTACGCCATTATTGAACTGATTGGCGAATGGAATGATGCCATCGAAAACGATATCATGACTTTAAAGTTAGAAGTAATCAATCCGCTGATGAACACCGGGATCAGCAATTTTATCTTGATTACAGAGAATGTGCTGAATTTCCATGGCGATATCAAGGATTATTATGAGGAATGGGCCGAGGAGTTAAGGGAGAATGAAGGCTGGGCGACCATTCTGAATATGCCGCAAGCCACACAACATGATTACCGGAAATTAAAACTGGATCGATATATTCATTTATTACAGCTTGACGACTGGAGGGTGTATAAACCGTTTCACCTTTTTAAAAAGGTCCAGCAGGAGATGAACAGGCTAATCGGCAATTAGAATTATTATCAGTTTTCCATAAATAAGACTGAATCACAAAGACTTATAAAAAGGGTAATGATCCTATATTCTATTTAACATAATATTAATTATGCGATGATATTATAGATTAGCAGGTATCAGAATAAAGTCATATAGATGATTTAAATATAGAGCTTGACTTAAAAGATGAGATCCTTCGCTTACGCTCAGGATGACGATGAAGAAAAATACTTCATCTCCTTTCCAAAATACAATCCGGGATTTTTAAGGCTTATTTCATTCGTTCTATTTCGGTATTTTTCTAGGAATACTTTATGGAGTGCAGATTCAGGATGAATCGGTTTGTGACGCGCTGCAGTTACAATTTCACGGATTTCCTGATTTAGCTTTCTGGTTGGCTCATCAAAGGCAAAATCGGCAAAATGATCCATGACAAACCGCGTAGCAGCATAATTGGGATGCGCCAGATCAATGTCGTAGAATCGGTAATCCCTCAAAACATCCACCACCAGTTCATAAGCCGGGAAATAAAATAACCGGTCGAACTTATTGACCAGATGGTGTACGGTTTCAATCAACCGGGCCTTGCTTCGGTTATTATCGATTACCCCGTCGCGCAAATGACGGACCGGACTAATGGTAAAAACAATCTTTAATTTTGGATTGATATGGAATAACCGGTGCATGATATTATCCAGCCAGGACACCTGTTCCTCAATTGTAATCAAATACTTATCAAACCACTGGGCAGGTGCTTTATGACAATTCGCCACAAACCTATCCTGATCTTTTAAGCGGTAAACATAGGAAGAACCCAGTGTAATCAGCAACCAATCTGCATCAATAATAAAATTATAAGCATTTGATTGTGATTTATTTATATTGCTTATCGTATTTTTAAGTTGAGGATCAGAGAATCGACTGTGATGATCCCAGCTCTGCCATAATTCATTGAACTGAAACAGATCTGATTCGGCGTATTCCTTACGTTCCAGATAAGCGGTCAGCGACCGACATATACTGGCCGTTTCAAATAAAATGCCGTTCGGATTCTGCAAAACCTGGAATTTCAGGTCCATCAGCTCCTGGTCGATATGCTCAGTAAAACAACTGCCGATCATCATGACCTTATGATCATGGGTGATCGGCGTTGGTAATGGCTTGATATGTATCGGAGCCAGTAAATTCATTGAGATTTTCTTATTCGTAACTGTATACTACGTACCCCCATTCAGGTAATGTAAATTGTTGATTATCTTTTATTTCTTCTGCTTTATTTAAAAATAAATTTAAGACTTTACCGGCTATCTTGTTAGTCATATTAAAGGTCTGTGGCTGTGCTGAAAGATTCAATAAAACCAGCACTTTCTTTCCGTTCTTCTCTTTCTGATAGCAATAAACCACCTCGTCTTTATCCGATGTCAGCTTGGTATATACCGCATCGGCTGCCAGTGCGGGATTACTCTTTCTCAACTTGAGCAATGACGTGTAAAATGCAGCTCTTTCGTAATTTTTGAAGATAATTGTATCCTTATAAAAGAAGGATAAAGAATCCAGGAATGGTTCTTCTTGTCCGCTGTAAATCAATGGGATAGAATTTTTCCAGGTTTGAGTCAGCACGGCAAAAGGCGCATGAACTGCCCCGGGCATGGTGGCATAATCCGCCTTATTCCAGGTATTTTCATCGTGATTGCTGGTAAAGTACATTTTAAGAGCATCCGGAGGATAGGTTTCATCCATTCTTCTTAATACAGTATCTAAAACCCTGGCACTGGCCTCTCCTTTGGCTATTTTCTTCATCTGGGCAAATGCATCCCAGCCATAACTGATCCGAAAGCCGGCATCATGGATCCAGGCAATATCTGCTTCGGCCAATAAAATAATATCAGACTTGGTTTTTTTGAGTTCAGTCGTTGCTTTTTGCCAGAAATGTCTGGGCACTTCGGCAGCCACATCGCATCTAAAACCATCTATCCCAGTCTCTTTAACCCAGAATTTCATGGAACTGATCATGCTATCATGAAGAACCGGATTCCAGTAATTCAGGTCGCGGGTGTCACTCCAGTCAAAAGCAAACTTTAATTTACCATCAGCCCCTTTGATATAAAAATCAGGATTGCTCTGGATCCAGCGATTATCTGCACCGCTATGGTTGGCTACCCAGTCAATAATAACCTTCATCCCCATCCCCTGCGCTTCTTTAACAAGGGATTTCCAGTCGTCTAGGGTACCGAATTCAGGATTAACAGCCGTATAATCTGCTACGGCATAATAACTGCCCAATACGCCCTTTCTATCCTGAACACTGATCGGAGTAATGGGCATAAACCAAAGAATATCCACTCCCATTTCTTTTAATCGAGGGAGTGATTTGGCAAAGGCCTTGAAGGTTCCCTCCGGGGTATATTGGCGGACATTGACCTCATAAATATTCGATTGTAAAAAACTATCCGGCAATCCCTGCATAGCTTCTGTTTTTGGTTCAGCTGGCTTGCAGGCAAATAAACTAGCAGCAACAAGGAAAAGCATCATCGCAGCTGCATTCATTTTTGATGTCATAATTGAAGTGATTGATTGTTTGGCCGTAAAGTTAGGTATGTCGTTTCAATTCCTGAATGACAAGGTCAATTTCTTCTTTGGTTGTGTGTTTACTGAAAGAAAATCTGACAGGAACAATAGCTTTACCCGGATGGATGGCCTCAATTACATGCGATCCTTTTTGGGCGCCGCTGGTACAGGCACTGCCTCCGGAGGCACAGATTCCGGCCATATCCAGATTCATGAGGAGCATTTCCGTTTTTTCATTTTTCGGGAAGCCGACATTCAAAACCGTATCATTCGATGAACCCATCGGATCTCCGTTAATGATCAGTTGACTGAAATTTTCCTGAAGCTGCTGAAGCATATAAGATTTGAGTCCCTTGAGATAACGACTTGTTTCATTCATTTCAGCTGTAGCTAATTCCAATGCTTTCGCAAAGCCTACTATTCCATACAAATTTTCAGTTCCTGCGCGCATATTTCTTTCCTGACCGCCTCCCATCATGAAGGGATTTATCTTGATATTTTC
>JBKCGY010000307.1:0-22954 GCA_046303015.1 Bacteroidota bacterium
GTATATCATATTGAATTTTCACATCAATGTACTGAGAATAGTCATTTTGTAAATTGGATTTCAGAGCGTTTATCTATTTCTTGCAATGATGCCGAATCTATACTTAAAAATTATACACAATATTTATTGTTACGCTTGCAAGATAGTGGTAGAGTACAATGGAAGAATCTGGGAGAATGGTTGCAGGATCAAGCAGGAAATATATATTTCCAAGGACAGCAGATCACACTTCCCGGTCAGATATCTTTAACGGCTGAAAAGTTGATGAGGGGAAATGCCGATCATAAGGTGCTGATTGGTGATGAGACCTATTCAGGAGAGCGGCTGCATGCTTTACTTGAAAAAAACAAAAAGAAGTTAACCCAAAGTCACAGTACTCTTCTTGTTGCCGGATCCATCATCGTAGCGGCTATACTCGTTTTATATTGTTTAGTCGGCATACCTGGATTCACCATATCTCATCAAATGCATTCCAAATTGAATGCTAAGAAGAATCAGGAAACGTATACAATTATCAACGCAGAATAAGTGGTTACATCATGTCAACATCAATTCATTATAATCATTGCCCGGTCTGTCAATCTTCATCTTTTAAAGAGTTTTGTACAGTTAAAGATCATTCTGTATCGGGAACTGAATTCACATTATTGAAATGTAGTTCTTGCTCTTTGGTATTTACGCAAGATGTTCCTTCCGCTGACCATATAGAACCTTATTATCAGTCAGAAGCTTATATTTCTCATACCGACACCCAAAAAGATTTTATTTCTCGGCTATATCACAGAGTAAGAGTATTCACGCTTCGTCTCAAAGTGCGACTGGTTGTCAGAACAACAGGGAAAATAGTGGGGCACCATTTAGATATTGGAGCAGGTACCGGCGCTTTTGTGCATGCCATGGAGAATGCAGGATGGAATTCAATTGGTATTGAGCCTAGCGAAAACGCCCGAAAAAAAGCCAATGAATTATATCTGGCTTCTATTTATCCAATGAATGAACTGGAAAACTTTCCCGAAGGCAGTTACACGGCGATTACGATGTGGCATGTTCTGGAACATGTGCACGATTTACATAGTGTAGTTCAAAAAATTGCACATATCATGGATCGGGATGGAAAATTATTCATTGCCGTTCCTAATTATTGTAGTTATGATGCTGGTTATTATAAAAATTATTGGGCGGCTTATGATGTTCCCAGGCATCTTTATCACTTTTCACCCCAATCTATTTCAGTTTTACTAGCACAACATGGTTTGGTTATTGAAAAAACTTTACCGATGTGGTTTGATAGTTTTTATGTGAGTATGTTGAGCGAAAAATATAAGAAAGGGTCACTTTTGAGGGCTCTTTGTATTGCCGTTATTTCGAATGTGTTAGCCTTGTTCAGTACGCGCAAATGCAGTTCTTTGCTATATGTTATAAGTAAAAAATAAGTTTTTATTATTTATTATTTTGTATCACCAGTATCTTGTCAATTCGGTGGCCGTCCATATCTATAATTTCAAATGTGAAGTCTTTCCAGTTAAAATGATCGCCGGTTTTGGGAATCCTTTCCAGTGTATGTAAAATAAAACCTGCGAGAGTGTTAAATTCCTGTTCCCCTTCATGCATCCAGTCTGTTTTTTCAAAGTAGGAAAGGAAATCATAAAACGGGATCTGAGCGTCTATCAGATAGGTGCCATCCTCTCTTTTCAAGATCGCATACTCATCTGATTCTGGTTCCGGCATATCTCCGACGATCGCTTCCAAAATGTCATTTAAGGTGATCATTCCCTGTACACTTCCATATTCATCAACGATGAAGCAGCAATGTATTTTTTGCTCCTTGAATTTTTCCAGCACCTGATAGGCTGAATTATTTTCAGGTACAAACAAAGCAGGTTTCATCAGATCTTTAAACTGAGTGAAATCATCTTCCACGTATAGATCTTTAATGGATACGATGCCTCTGATATTGTCCAGATCTCCCTCACAAATCGGATAAACGGAGTGTGTATTCTCTATGATCTTTTCACGGATATCATCTTCTGTATCTGATAAATTAAACCAAACAATATCATTTCTGTGTGTCATTAAAGAACTGATATTTCTGTCGCCCAGATGAAAGACTCTTTCTATGATCTCTTGTTCAGCTTCTTCAATGGTGCCTTGTTCTGTGCCTTCACTGATAATCGCTTTGATTTCTTCTTCCGTTACTTGCGTGTCGCGGGCATGCTTTAAACTGAATAATCTAAAAAATAGTTGGGTGCATAGATTTAAAAACCAAACAAGCGGATGTACAATTTTAGAAAAGTATAACATGGGCAGTGCCACCGTCAACGCTATTCTCTCCGCATTAATCAAGCCTAGTCTTTTAGGGATGAGTTCACCCAGAACAATAGAAAGCAAAGTAACACCAATAACGATCAGGGTGGTGGAAATGGTTGCTGCATAGGGTTGCACCATCGATATTTGCTCTATTACCGGTGTGAGATCTTTACTGAATTTTTCGCCAGAATATACCCCGGTAAATATCGAGATCAATGTAATACCAATTTGTACAGAGGAAAGGAAGATCTCAGGATTTTCAGATAAATGTAAGGCTGCCTTTGCCTTTTTGTTTCCGCTCTTGGCTTGAATTTCCAGTCGGCTTTTACGGGCTGATACAAGTGTGATTTCAGCAAGGGCAAATAGTCCGTTTAATAGAATCAACCCGACAAGTATGAATATTTCAGTCATTCAGATGGGAACGCAAAAAAAGTTTAATGAAAAATCGGGTGCGTTCTTGCCACTAAGATACTATTTTAAACGATATGGGTATTTTCTCTCATAGAGGGTTTCTTGATTGCATACCGAATAAAGAGATTTGAGGTTATTTTTCCGATGACGATGCCTAGGATACCGCCACCTACGACATCACCAGGATAATGAGCACCCACATATACCTGTGCCAGACAAACAAGAGCCGCCCAAACAAATACGATGGATAATCCTTTTTGCACATAGGGGCGCAGGGTAACAAATAAAAAAACGGACATGCCAAAGTGATTAGCGGCATGTGACGAAACAAAACTATAGGCATGTGAACAGGGGATAAGCATTCGGACATGATCTGAGGTATAACTATCCCAACAGGGTCTGGGTCTTTGTATGAGTTCTTTTAGTATCTGGGTGCTTACCATATCCGTCAGCGCAAAAGTGAGTAAAAAAAATCCAATCCAAGGGATTAATGTTTTACGGAAGTTGAGATATCCGAAGATAAGAAGGAAGAAGTATACCGGAACCCATGTAAACTGATTACGTATAAAAGGCATCAGTACATCAGTAATAGGATGTATCCACTGCTGATTGATCAGGTCAAAAAGGTGGCGATCTGCTTCGATGATCTTTTGTAACATGCAGTTTTCAAATTTAGTTTATAATCATGAAGCAATCAAACCCTTTGTTTTTGGGCGATCATGATCATGCGAGGGGATCGATCAGCATCGAATGCATTCATTTTATAATCTCCAAATACTGTATTCATTTCAAGATGATTTTCTTTAAACATTTCTGTAAAATCATTAAGGTTAAAATGGGCTACTTTTTCCATAAATGATTTCGGGGTAGGGCTATCCGGATCTTCAATTGTGATCCTTTTATAAATATATTTTTCATCCGCCCATCTGCTGATCTGGAAACGGATATTTTCTATTTGTAATTCGGACGATGGCTGTAAATGTTTTGTGGTATAAATAGGATTTAAATAGTCCATCACAAAAATGCCGCCCGGTTGAAGAGCCAGGGTCATATTATGTAAAGCCTTTCGGTGTTCTGTAAGGGTATCAAAATACCCAAAACTGGTAAAAAAATTAAATGCATAATTGTAGTAATTCATTCGAAAGGGTAGGCGCATATCATGTATGTAGAATTCCAAAAAATCTCCCGCAGATAAGTTCGCTTCCTGTATGCTTTTAGGACTGATATCAATGCCGGTTACTAGATAATTCTTCTGTGCCAGTTGAAAACTATGTCTCCCCTTACCACAAGCGATATCCAGCATTTTTGAATGAGGGGGTGGTTGTAAATGATCGATCAGCCGGTCAATAAAATCAGCGGCTTCCTGTTCGTCTCTGCCAGCGTATAATTTGTGATAATAAGGAGAATTGAACCAGTTTCTGTACCATTCTTTTTCCTGCAGCTCAGATTCATTCATGATTGCATGTTTAATTGTATAGCAAATTTAGTAAGGACTTTTCGACTGGTCGATTCCTTTTTAGTCAGATTTCTTAATCAAGATTTATCTTTGCACTGCATGATAGATAGAATTGTCATATTTATACATGGATGTATTGATATTTGTTATCCACCGTTCAGGGGTATTTTTCCTCTACAGACATTTCGGTATGCGGCATGTGGCGGGGGGAATACCTTATTGGATATAATGATATTTTATGGTTGTCATGAATATCTTTTTAAGCGGGAAATGGTTGACTTAAATTTTGTTACGCTAACGCCTCATATTGCCGCCTTTTTATTGGGGCTTTCTGTTACTTTTCCGATTGGTTTTTTTCTGAGTCGTTATGTGGTTTTTGAAAATACGGAAGGGCGAAAACGGGAGCAACTCCCCAAATACATGATGGTGGTGATTGGTGCTATTTTACTGAATTATTTTTTTCTAAAAGTATTTATAGAAACCCTTTCTTTATCTGCTATTATTGCTAAATTATTTACTACGGCAATAGTTGTGGCCTTTTCCTATTACGCTCAGAAGTATTTTACGTTTAAGTCGCAGACCGATCCGGAATTATAACTACTTTTCTATAAGTATATTTACGAACGCTTGTAAGCTTGATGGCATTCGCTTATTTTTGTAAGGCTTGTCATAAAGAAATCTTATGAGTATAAACAGAAAAATTCTTACACTGGATGAATTTACGATCCAGCAATTACGCAATTTTCCACATGCCACCGGCGAACTCAGTAGTCTGCTCCGCGATCTAGGTCTCGCAGCCAAACGCGTGAATGTGGAAGTAAATAAGGCGGGGCTGGTAGATATACTAGGGGATCATGGAAGTATTAATGTTCAGGGGGAAGATGTAAAAAAACTCGACATATTTGCGAACAATCAATTTATGAAGGTAATGCAGCACGGTGTAAGTTGTGCGGGTATTGCCAGTGAGGAGCTGGATGATATCGTGGTGTTTGATGATGAGATTAGCAATCAATCTAAATATGTGGTTATGTTTGACCCGTTGGATGGTAGCGGTAATATTGATGTGAATATTTCCATAGGGACCATATTTGGTGTATATCGCCGGCTGACTGAAAAAGGGGCACCCTGTACAAAAAAGGATTTTCTTCAAAAGGGGATACAGCAGGTGGCAGCCGGATATATCGTTTATGGAAGCAGCACGATGTTGGTATATGCCACCAGAAGAGGGGTAAACGGATTTACACTGGATCCTTCCATTGGCGAATTTTGCTTGAGCCATCCGGATATTCAATGTCCTGCATCAGGTAATATCTATTCTGTAAACCATGGAAATTTCTTTCGCTATGATAAAGGGGTACAGGAATATATTACTGCCTGTCAGAAAAAAGATAAAACCAACGGGGGGCCCTACACACAGCGTTATATAGGAAGTATGGTAGCAGATGTACACAGGGGGCTGATCAAGGGAGGTATATTTATGTATCCGGGCACTACGGATAAGCCCAATGGAAAATTAAGATTGGCTTATGAGTGCAATCCTTTTGCATTTATTGTAGAGGTCGCCGGGGGAAGGGCTACCAATGGAAAAGATCGTATTTTGGAAATTGAGCCGACCGGTTTACACCAACGCGTTCCGATGTTTATCGGCAGTAAGGATATGATGGATGAATTGGATGGGTATTTAATGAATAATTAAGAATTAATAAATAAGGGCTGAGTCTTTTCTTTAATTATTTTCGCAATGTAATGTTACAGCCGATCATCACAGTTCAGCATCTGATTAAAGATTATGGGAATTTACGTGCGGTAAATGATATTTCATTTGAGGTAATGGGGGGTGAGATTTTTGGCCTACTGGGGCCCAATGGAGCAGGGAAGTCTACCACACTCGAAATCATGGAGACACTACGTACAAAATCTTCTGGTAAAATTATCATTAATGGTTTGGATCTGGATAAAGAGCCCGCTGAGATCAAAAAAATAATCGGTGTTCAATTGCAAAGCTCAGGGTATTATCCTAATCTCAATCTGAAAGAACTAATACAATTATTTGCCGGCCTGTATAATCGTTCTGTTGATCCGCTTTCCCTCCTTGAAAAAGTACAGTTGGTTGATAAGGCAGCTGCCAAATATAAGGCGCTAAGTGGCGGGCAAAAACAACGTTTCAGTATTGCCACCACTCTGATCCATCAGCCGAAAATCATATTTTTGGATGAACCGACCACTGGGTTAGATCCGCAGGCAAGAAGAAATTTATGGGAGTTGATCCGTCAGATTCAATCAGAAGGAACGACGGTGATTATTACTACGCATTACATGGAGGAAGCCGAGTATCTTTGCGACAGGGTAGCCATTTTGGATCATGGTAATATTGTGGCATTGGATAAACCAGCATCCCTAATCGATGCTTTACTGGCGAAAGGGTTTGAAAGAAAAAAAGAAGTGAAGCAAGCCAATCTGGAAGACGTATTTATATCAATTACCGGTCATGCTTTGCGTGACGAATAAAAATTAAATGAAAATGCAAAAGACCATTTTACTTTCTTCGGCCTTAATGATAGGCCTGAGTTTGAGCGGACAGGCGGTTAAGAAGTCAACTAAACCGACACCCCAAACGCTTCCCGCTAAGACATCCATTCCTGAATTTAAATTAAATACCGGGTTGGATAGTTTGAGTTATGCCATTGGATTAAATGTGGGTAATAATCTCAAATCGCAAGGAGTAGAGAGTTTTAGTTATGAGGCTATGAATCAAGGTATGCGAGCAGCCATGACAAATTCAGCAAAACCATTATTAGACGAACAAACTGCATCTATGACCATTCAACAAAAATTACAGGAGTACGCAAGTAAAAAGATTAACGTACAAAAAGAAGAAGGCAAAAAATTTCTTGCTGAAAATAAGACCAAAGCCGGCATTACAGAGTTACCCAATGGGATTCAGTATAAGATCATCAATCAGGGTGCTGGAATAAAGCCGACGGTTGAAGATACCATTAAAGTTCATTATAAAGGAACTACAATTGACGGCAATGTATTTGATGATTCATATAGCAGGGGAGAACCGATTGAATTCAAATTAAACAATCTTATTGAGGGCTGGAAGCAGACACTTGTACTCATGCCTGTTGGTAGTAAATGGCAAATTTTTCTTCCCAGTGATTATGGATACGGCGATCGTGGAGCAGGTGCGAATATACCGGGCGGCGCCACACTTATTTTCGAGCTAGAGCTGTTAGATGTAAAGCCTGAGAAAAAATAAAAAGGCTTTCTGAATTCATTTCATTTTCAAAACCCAAAACTTCAATCTTCGGTTTGAAACTTTTGGGTTTTGACTTTTAATTTTTGACTTACTCATGCATTGGAAAACTTTGGAATCAGAATATCTTTTCAGAGATCATTGGTTGACGCTTCGTGCTGATGTTTGTGAAAAGCCGGATGGCTCTATTATTAAACCTTATTATGTATATGAATTTACGGATTGGGTAACTGCCGTTCCTTTTACAAAAGATGGAAAGGTGATTATGATCAAACAATACCGGCATGCGCTAGGAGATATTTCGATCGAAATTCCGGGTGGCTGTGTAGATCCGGGAGATACAGATTTTCAGACTGCCTGTGCAAGAGAACTACTGGAAGAAACAGGATATGTTTTTGAAAAGTATACATTCTTATGTAAAACCAGCGCAAATCCGTCTACTAACAATAATCTTATGCATATTTTTCTGGCTGAAGGAGGGACATGGAAAGACGCTCAACAATTGGATACGGGAGAAGATATTGAGGTTTTATTTTTAAGTGTTGAAGAAGTGAAGCAGTTAATCAAAGAAAATAAGATCATTCAAAGCATGCATGTAACTGCATTAATGTATGCATTTGAAAAGTTGAATTTGATTCGTTTTTAATTTTCATTTAACCATGTTATAGCTTCTCCAACGAGAAAAACGCTGCCGCATATTAGGATCATATCATTGGGCTGTGCTGATTTTCTGGCCATTTCAATAGCTGATGATGAATCAGAAAAAGAGGCTCCCTTAAGTTGAAAAAGATTTGCCCTTTCTTTTAAATCTTCTGCAGGTAAAGCCCGAACTAATGAAGCCTGCGTAAAATAATAGATAGCATCATTCGGAAATAATTTCAGTATATTCTGAATGTCTTTATCCTTTACCATACCCATGACGATATGTAACTGATCAAAATTTGAGATTTTAATTTGCTCCATTATTTGCCTGATTCCATCTTCATTATGCCCTACATCAAGAACGATCCTTGAATCATTTTTCCATTTCTGCCATCTGCCATTAAGTCCTGTAAGTAACTGCACATTTGAGAGTGCTTCCAGGATCTGACTGGTGTTGATCAACCATCCCGAAATATGCAGTTGTTTTACAGCCGACAAAACCGCCAATACATTTTTTATTTGATAAATACCGCTAAGGTCAAGGGTCAGTTCAAATATTTCACCTTTCTCACCTTTTATTTTTAATTGAGTTTCATGGCCAATTTTATAGTCCATAATGAACCATTCTTCTTCTGCATAAAATACAGGGGCCTCCATTTCAAGCGACTTTTGTTCAAATACAGCTCGTGTTTCAGGAATTGATTCCCCAATAATCACGGGTGTTTTGGATTTGATAATACCTGCTTTTTCGCCGGCTATCAGGGCTTTGGTATTGCCCAGTAAATTCATGTGATCCCAGCCTATGTTGGTAATGATACTCAACTCAGGATGTATTACATTGGTGCTGTCCAGTCGACCACCCAGGCCGGTTTCAATGATTGCGATATCTACTTCTTGATCTGCAAAATAAGAGAAAGCCATCACTACGGTTAATTCAAAAAATGAAGGTTCAATGTCGGGAATATGCGACAGCATTTTTTGCGTAAAGTCGATTACATATTGTTCCTCTATAGGAGTTCCGTTAATCCGTATCCGTTCTCTGAAGTCATTTAGATGAGGCGAAGTATAAAGTCCGGTTTTATATCCTGCTGTTTGCAGAATAGCAGCCAGCATATGACTGACTGAACCTTTTCCATTCGTGCCTGCAATATGTATGCTTTTGAATTTTCGCTGAGGATTATCAGAAAGATTACAAAGCGCTAGCGTATTGGTAAGATCTTTTTTATATGCGGCTTCCCCGATCCGGCTGAACATGGGTAATCTGGTAAATAGAAAATCAATGGTTTCCTTATAAGTCATGAAAAACTTAAAATTATAAATTTAAAAGTTTAGATAAGAATTCATGTTACCTCAAACCGTTAACTGACAACCGACAACAGATAAAATCAATCCACATTAAACTCAAATCGTACTGTTACCTGAGAGGTTTCGGTTGTGCTGTTAAACTGAATACGGGGGAGGTAGTTGATAATGGCATTTTTATAAGCCTGATTGCGGGAGGTTGAATTTTTGGCAAAGTCAATAAAGTTGCCACGGCCGTTGGGGTCAACTTTAATGATAGCATAAATAGTTGCTTTATCAAGATCTCCGGTAAAGGAGTAGGCTTTCACAATTTTTCTATTCCCGCTTACCACACGAGGACCACCCGTGCCATTACCACCATTACCAGAATAACTATCACTATTGGGGTCGCCACCTGGTTTTCCCTGATCTCCTTTGCCTCCGGCTATTCCCTGATTTTGACTATTATTATAATCGTCTGCTCCATTGCCACCAGTACCCGTTCCTCCTTTGAATACAGCCTTGGGCTTTGGTGTTACTGGCTTAGGGGATGGCGGTGTTTCTGCAATAACAGGTTTTGTATTTTTTACAATGGGTTTATTTTCTGTATTTGTATTCTTTTTTATATTCGATTTTTTGGAGGGCTTTGTTATTTCAGGCGCATCAGCATCTTCTTTTTCTGTGACTTCTTTTTCCTTTTCTTCCATTTCTTCTGCAGGCTGAGGAACGGGTACTGATACGGTAGCTTCTTCTGAAGGAGCGGGTTCCCCTGGTTGTAAGGGCTGCACATCTCCAAATCCGATATCACTGTTGCCTAGATTTACTTCAATGCCTTCTTCTATAACCGGAGCTGGGGCAGGAGGAGTTTTAAAGGAGAAGAGAAAAAATAATAGAAACAGTAAAGCATGAACGGATAAAGTGATCAAAGCGGCTTTCCCATTCTTTTGAGTATTGGATGCGTTACGATTCATATGCATGATATGATTAACGAAATTAATTAAAATAAATTGAATAGAGCAGATAAGTCAAAGGTCAAACCCTTTAGCTTTTGATTTTTAAATTTTGACTTTTTGAACCATTCGCTACAACTAAACCCGTTATGATTAATAAGCTGCTGATGGCCTGATTGATCGATAAAGTTTCACCCAATATCAATACAGCCTCAATCATACTGAAAACGGGGATCAGATTTCCAAATAAAGCCGTTCTTCCTGCTCCAATACGACGAATGGCAGCATTCCAGCATAAATAAGCGATCAGTGAGGCTCCAATCCCCAGATATAGTATAGATCCGATATTGGTTGCATTCATTGGGGTAGGAGATTGGAATTGCTCGTAAATAAAGAAAGGGAGCAGAAATAAGATCCCGATCCAAAAAACGGTTACCAGAAATGTCTTTGGATGAAGCGTTGTGGGTTTTGTACGAACCAAAATATTATAAATGGCAAACGAAATAGCAGCCGCCAATATCCAAAGATCTGCTTTGTGAAATGTAAAGCCAGATAAATTATGTAATGACCCTTTTGTCAGTAAACTAAGGATGCCGACTATACTGATTACAATGCCGGCTACTTTGATAATATTTATTTCTTCTTTCAAAAAAATACCTGCGAGGATGATTGAAAAAATAGGAGAGGCTGTAGCACTGAATAAGGCCAGGTGAATAGCAGGAACATCAGAAGCTGCAATATAGGCGCACGTGTTGAAAATAGAAATACCGAAAAGCGCGGTGAAGATCAAATGCCATTTGTTCTTCTTGATTTCATCCTTTTGTTCCTTTAATTTGTTAAAAACGAATGGTGTCAGAATTAAGGCAGCGATCGTCCATCTGTAAAATGATAGGGTAGCAGGAGGAATTTTACCCGCCACATTTTTGGCAATGATGAAATTACCACTCCACAAGAGCGCAGAGATAGTAGCCATTAGGTAGCCATACCCTTTATTTTCTTTGATGGATGTGTATGTCAATATAATTTTTTATGACTCTTTAATGGGCAAAATCAAAATCATAGTCTCCTTTGATCCTTTCCATTGGCGGATTGAAATATCCAAACTTAAGTTCAGGAAATTCTTCTCTGAGTAGATCCATCATATTCCTGATACCCATGGGCTCGCTCGTTTCTGTAATCCCCAATTTGCCTAAGTACCAGTCGGGATCTATATTGAAATTACGCCACTGAATCATATTCAGTCCGGTACTTTGAATCAGTTCCCTCAATGCCTGATATTCTTCTTCCGTATCCGTCATCCCGGGAAAAACAAAATAGTTGATGCTGCTCCATCCGTCATATTGTCGTACGATCTTCAAGCTCTCCATTAGGTCCTCGAATACATAATTGTTTGGACGATAATAAGCCTCATAGATTGATTTTTGTGCACTGTTCATGCTAACACGAATACTGTTTAGTCCCACTTTACATAATGCCTCAACCGCATCCGGTCTGGATCCATTGGTATTGATATTAATACTTCCTTTGTTTGTATGTTTTCTTATTTCGGTTATGGCAGACCGTATGGTTTCCCACATCAGCAGTGGTTCGCCTTCGCAACCCTGTCCAAAAGATACCAATGGGTAAGGTGCCGTTTCCAGATGCGGTACAGTAAACTCTACGATCTCTTCGGGAGAAGGCTGGAAATTTAATCTGTCCTGCGGACTTACAATCGCTTCCTCCTGTGGCTGAAACGAAATGCAACCGATACAATTCGCATTACAGGCAGGCGAAACTGGTATCGGACATTCCCATCTTCCTAAAGCAAAATTGCGTGCGGCTGGACAATTATAAGTAGCGGTGCAGTTCTGCATCAAATGCTGTACCAATCGGTTGTGCGGATATAGTTGCAGTAAATTATGGGAACCAGATTCAATTTTTGCATCATCATATCCGGCACATTCCTGACGAATATCTCTTTCAATTCGAACGGCTGTTACATAAAACTGATTATTCCACCAACCTGTTGCCGTATAACAAAACAAGGGCAGTGTTTCGCTGTCTTTTTCTGTTTCAAAAGCCGCCAGATATAATCCTGTATGTGCGGGGGGTACAAAAGCCGCCACGGCCCAGCCTTTTTCACATAATCTCATTTCGCCCGTCTTCACATCTATGCCTATTGCTTTTCGTTCCGGCAATTCATATAGATTCCCTCCATCTGGAAGAGGTATCCATGCTTCCGCTTCCACAGAAAATGCATCCCAGCCGGAACGACCGATGGCATACAGGCTTTCATCTTCAAAAATATTTCCGTTTCCATCGGAGTATACTAAATATGGAGATATGTGTTTTGATTCGTTCATGAAAAGTGCATTGTAATTTATTCTGCTTTCGAAAGATCAGATCCCGAAGTTAAATGACGGATACACCAGGCATTCATTTCATCTAACAGGGCCTCATCATAATTATGATCCGTTTCATATTGAATGAAGCGATTTTGTTTTGTATTAATGGATACATAATCATTCCGAATGCGTAGATTGTCAATATGACTCCAGGCTATTTTTTTTCCTCCCTCTCCAGCAGGTAATTGGATCCCTTTTTCATCTAAACGAACGAATTGCTTTTTGAAGATCTTTTGTTCTGGGAAAATAAGATAGATAAGCCCGCAGGCACAAAGAAATGTAAGAAAACTCATTACGGTATTGTGGAGGTCGTTTGAGAAATAATAAGCCGAATAAAGCAGGCAAAATACTTCCACTGTTCGGAACAGATTGTGTGATCTCAAAGGATTTGCATATAATCTGTCTCCAGTCAATACTTTAGTGAAAATCATAATGCTGATTGCGATCTGGGCTACAATGTAAATCAGATCAGGATTTGCAGTGGATTTAAATGCGCCATAGGCATTTCCTATGAATAGAAAAGCAACGGATAAATGTATAAGTCGTGCCGACCTTTTTTGTTTGATGGCAGCAACAGATATGACGGCTAAATTATACAAGTGGAAATATTAAGATGATGAAATCGGGTTTGATGCCAGCAGCAAGTTGCACATTTTATATAACACTCTTGCACCTACATTTTCATCCCATTCGTTTGGACTTACTCCTACTTCTACCAGGTCAAATCCGATGAGTGTTCTACCGGATCTTAAAATGGCTCTGAGAAGATAGAAGATCTGTTCCGTTTCAAATCCTCCCATAACCGGGGTGCCGGTATGATGACAAAGTTTTGGGTCAAGACCATCTATGTCAAAACTGACATATACGTGTTGTGGTAACTTATCTATGATCTCATGTACGATCGTTTTCCATGATGCTTCTTCGTACATTCTTTCTTTTATATCTCTGTCAAAAAATGTAACAACTTTGTTAGGGTTTGATTCAATAAAATCTCTTTCACAATGTGTGTAATCTCTTACCCCAACTTGCACGATCTTTTCTATCTGTGGAATTTCTTTTAATGCATTGAACATGACAGATGCGTGAGAGTAGGTGAACCCTTCATAAGACTCTCTGAGGTCGCAGTGTGCATCTATCTGTAAAATACCAAATGAGGTATATTTATCTGCTATCGCTTTCAGATACCCCAAACAGGTACTGTGATCCCCTCCCAATAATGCTACTAACTTATTGTTGGCAAGTAATACAGAGGTTTCATCATACACCCATTTATTCATGACCTCGCTACCGGCATTTACTTCTTTCAGGGCCTTGCTCATGAATTTGTTGTCGTTCACATTCTCACCTTCAGAAATATATCTGATATATAATTCTGCTTCTTTTCGGAGATAATCACTTTTAAGCAGCATCTTTTTATCTGCTTCCCGCATATAGATACCTTGCTTCCAACCATCCGGCAGATCGTTGTCAAGTAGCTCCACCTGCATGCTGGCTTTTTTAATATGTTCGGGTGCGCGTGCAGTACCCGACTTATAACTTACTGTAACCTCCCAGGGAACCGGAAGAATAATGATCCGTGCCTCCTCTTCTTCAAAAGGCAATCCAAAAATATTATTATTAGGGTTGGATGCACTGTCGGGATTAAAGCAAGATAGATCTGTCATAAAAGGGCTGAAATAAGCCAACACAAAGTTAAAAGACATTTATTTGTTTTTGTAGAAGATTTTATGGGCGGTTTCTGGGAATTATTTCAATCTTTTGGGAATCATTAACAATGAACAAAATAAAGGCTGACCCTATTTTTCAATTACCTTTGCGACCTGATCGGAATACCGTTCTTAAAATATTAATCAGATGTATTTATGAAACTGTCTCATATTCTTATTTTGATCGTTATTGCTGTTTCCATTGGATTGCTGATAAGCACCATGACGGATCTTTCTTCCTATGATTCCATCTCTTCTGCCCGTGCCAAATCAGGTAAATTTGTACACCTCATTGCCCGCCTAGACACAATGGATGGGAAAAATATTCAATATGACCCTTTGGTTGACCCTAATTATTTGCAATTTCATGTAGTAGATTCAGTGGGGGGTAGATCAAGAGTAATTTATCGTAAAGGTCAGCCGCCTACGGATATGGAAAAAAGTGAAAGAATGGTTTTGAAAGGAAGGATGACAGATAGTGCTTTTTTATGTGAGGATATTCTCATCAAATGTCCCAGTAAATACAAGGAAGGTAAAGCGGATATCACTCTCAATACTAATAATCAGTAATATATGCCCTACTTAGGAGAGCAGTTGTTGCCCGGACAGATTGGTCATTTACTGGCATTGATCTCATTTGTTGCTTCATGGGTAGCTACCTATTCTTTTTATAAGTCATCCTTAATTGAGAATACGTTGGAAAAGAATAGCTGGAAAAGGATGGCCAGGATATCATTTTACATTGAGGTGATTTCCGTAATTGGAATTTTTGTGGTTTTATATTATATCATTTCCCGTCATCTCTTTGAATACAAGTACGCCTGGCAGCATAGTAATCTGGCTTTACCCATGCAGTATATACTCAGCTGTTTTTGGGAAGGGCAGGAGGGTAGTTTTCTATTGTGGAGTTTTTGGCATTGTATTATAGGTTTATTTGTTATATGGAGGAGAGATCCCTGGGAGGCACCGGTAATGACGGTGGTAAGTTTCATGCAATTGATGCTGGCTTCCATGGTAGTCGGTATTTATTTTTTTGATTTTAAAATGGGGAGCAGCCCTTTCGTGCTGATGCGTAATCAGGATATGCTCAGTCCGGATAAATTCCCTATAGGTTTTAACCCAGATGGAAGCTTACGCTCTGATTATCTTAGTTTCATCAGAGATGGCAATGGGCTGAATCCATTGTTGCAGAATTATTGGATGACGATTCATCCACCGGTTTTGTTTTTAGGGTTCGCCTCTACAATTGTTCCTTTTGCTTATGCTATAGCAGGTCTATGGAAAAAAGATTTTGGTGGATGGATTTCTTATGCAAGACCCTGGGCATTGTTCAGCGCCGGTATTCTTGGGCTGGGCATCATGATGGGAGCAGCATGGGCTTATGAGAGCCTGACTTTTGGCGGGTATTGGGCATGGGATCCTGTGGAAAATGCTTCATTGGTTCCCTGGCTTGTACTGGTAACCGCGCTTCATACGATGCTGATTTATCAGCATAGCGGACATTCCCTGCGATCCACTTTTTTGTTTTTTATTCTTCAGTTTTTATTTATTGTGTATTCCACTTTTTTAACCAGAAGTGGTATACTGGGAGATACCAGCGTACATGCATTTACCGATCTGGGGATGAATACACAGCTGTTTTTATTTCTTTTAGTTTTCTCCTTACCCTCGTTGGCTTTATTGATTGTTAGGTATAAACAGATACCTCAACCTAAAACCGAAGAACATTTTTCGAGTCGTGAGTTCTGGATGTTTGTGGGATCACTCTTATTGTTTATCGCGTCTATATATATCATTGCTAAAACATCTTTACCCGTTTACAATAAGATCATGGGTACTCAATATGCGCCTCCGGCCGACATTGAGTATTCTTATAATAAAGTGTTGATTTTGTTTTCGGTTGTGATCGGCATACTTAGTGCTATCGGACAATTTTTAAAATATAAAGAAAGTCCGCACGGATGGTTAATGAAAGGAATAGGGATCCCCGCATTAATCAGTTTCATCTTATCTATTGCCATCAGCATTTGGGGCGGTGTTCAATATAACAAGTATGGCCCGGGATATCTTACGGCGATACATTTGAGTCTCTTTGCCTCTGTTTTTACAATTATATCCAATGCGCATTATCTCATTACGGGAATCAAATATAAAATGAAGCATGCCGGTGCTTCCATTACACATATAGGCTTTGGATTGATGTTGCTGGGCATTCTTATTTCATCTTCAAAAAAAGAAATTTTAAGCTGGAATACATCGGGTATACAGGTAAACTTTGGGCCCGACAGCCAGGAGAAAACAGCTGAAAATTTAACTTTGGTAAAAGGGGTAGCCACGGATATGGGGAAATATATGGTTACCTACCTGGGGGATTCTACCGCACCGCTGGATCCTAAGCAATATTTTAAAGTTCATTTTCAATCCAAGGATAGCAGTGAGTCTTTTATGTTATATCCTGATGCTTTTGTAAACTATAAAGGTAATCAGCAGTTAATCGCAAATCCTTCCAGCAAGCATTATCTGCATAAAGATGTATTTACTTATGTCACTTCTTTGCCTAATCCGGAAAAAAATAAGGATACGGCCACATTTAAAGAGCATAAGATCAAGCCGGGAGATACAATATTTTATAGCAGAGGATTTATGATTTTGGACGGGTTGAGTCGAAATCCGGGTGATAAAGAAAAGTTTGTACAGCCCGGTGATTCTGTTTTTTCTGCACAGTTTTCTGTTCGTGCTCTGGATAGTTCATTATACCAAGCCTCACCTCTGCTGATCTTAAGAGGAAATACATCCATACCTGTAGCTGATACGGTATTATCGCAAAGTCTCATTCTCGCATTTACCGGTGCCGGGGAAGATGGTGTTAATGTAGGTGTTAAGGAAAGTAATTCTGTGTTGGAATATGTGACACTGAAAGCTTATCAGTTTCCCGGTATCAATATACTCTGGCTGGGGGTGATTGTGATGACGATAGGATTTTTCATTTCTGCCTATTACAAGTTTGTTGCACGTAGATTTTGATATTCCGTACGTTTATTAAATCTTTCACAATTCATGACGGTTACTTTTTAAAGGATTGCGCATTCATAATAGATTCGTTAATTTCATTACACTATTAAATGTAATAAGATTGAGAAATTCTGTTTACATATTATCCTGTTTTCAATTATTGAGTTTCATTTTTCTCTCGGAATGGACATTGGCCCAGGAGGGGACAAAGGATAGTGTTGCGATTTCAGCTGCAACATCAGAAAAATATGGGGCGCATGATACTGTGTTGGTTCCGGCTATGATCATTGAAGGAGAATTGGTAGGGGGGCGATATTTGTCGGATTTATTTATATGGGGCGGTAATCCTAAAGATTTGGCCAAGTATATGGAAAAGTGGGACCGTTTGAAAAGAGCGGTATATGTTACTTATCCTTATGCTCGTTCAGCAGGCGTAGTGATGTCTGATATTTTAAAACATCTGGATGGAGTAGATAGCCGATCTGAAAGAAGAAAATATATCCGTTCCAGAGAGCAGGAGCTGAGAAAGGCATTTGGGAATCAGATTATGGACTTATCTATTTATCAGGGTAAGGTACTGATGAAGCTGATACATCGTCAAACAGGAGAAAATTGTTATGAAATTATCAAAGAAATGAAAGGAGGAGTAACGGCAAGGTTTTACCAGACCATCATGTTTTTTGTGGGTAGCAGCTTAAGGCAAAACTGGAATCCGATGCAGGATAATACCGATCGATTAATTGAAAGTTTTGTGCAGGAAATGGATCAGGTATATGCGCCTTCTGCGTCATATAGATATAATAGTGCCGTTCGGCAGTAGATTTTCCTCATCTTTGTACTTGTGTATATTTAATCAATAATTAGTAGAAATGAAACTAGATATTCTGGCTTTTGGTGTGCATCCGGATGATGTGGAACTGGGCTGTGCTGGTTCTTTAATTATTGCTGTATCTGAAGGGAAGAAAGTGGGTGTTGTCGATTTAACACAGGGTGAACTGGGTACACGTGGAACGGTTCATACAAGAAAAGAGGAGGCAGATGCGGCAGCTAAAATCATTGGATTAGCGGTCCGGGAGAATCTCAATATGCGGGATGGTTTTTTTGTAAATGATGAACAACATCAATTAAAAATCATTTCCTGTATCAGAAAATATCGCCCTGATATCGTGATATGTAATGCACCGGAAGACAGACACCCTGATCATGGCAGGGCTTCAAGGCTGGTTGTTGAAAGTTGTTTTTATGCCGGCTTATCCAAAATTAAAACGCAACATAATGAATTAGAGCAGGATCCCTGGAGACCTAAAAATGTTTTTCATTATTTGCAGGACCGTTTTTTGCAACCTGATTTTCTGGTGGATATTTCAAAGGTATTTGATAAAAAATTGAATGCCATAAAAGCATATTCCACTCAATTTTATAATCCGGATATCAGTGGTCCGGAAACGTATATTTCCACGCCTGAGTTTTTAGATACATTGATTGGGAGGTATAAATTGCTGGGCAAAACAATCGGAGTGGCTTATGCGGAAGGATTTATTACGCAAAAAACAGTTGGGCTACGTTCCTTGAGTGATATCATTCACATGGTTACTTAACATAAGTTCCACAGACTGTCCTTGCAGGAGATAATTGCCGTACATTTGCAATGACCAACTGAATATATATTTATGCAATTAAAATTTGCTCAACATTCCAAATCTTTCCATACAGAGCTAAAGAACCGGGTAAATGCGTATTTTGAAAATAACGGAATATCCGCAACGGGTAATTTTCTGCTATACTTTAAGGCTATCTTATTCGGTGTGGCTTTAATTACACTCTATGTTCATTTGGTTTTTTATACCCCTGTAGTATGGCTGGCCATTGTTGAGAGTGTGATGCTGGGGGGAGTGATTTCTGCCATCGGATTTAATGTGATGCACGATGGTGCCCATGGTAGTTTCAGTAAACATAAGCCGGTGAATGTACTGGCAGCATACTCTTTAAACATATTAGGTGGAAGTAGTTTTATGTGGAATGTGAAACACAATATCATTCATCATGCGTATACGAATATTGATGGTGTTGATGATGATATTGATATCCAACCCTGGATGCGCATGAGCACCACGCAGAAAAAGTATGGTTTTCATAAATATCAGCATCGCTATTTCTGGGTATTGTATGCTTTGCTCTATATATTCTGGATTTTTATATTAGACTATTCCAAATATTTCAAGAAAAAAATCGGGGAAATGCCTTTGAAGAAAATGCATATCAATGATCATGTTGTTTTTTGGTTATTCAAGGCATTACATCTTTTTGTTTTTGTAGGCCTCCCCATTTATCAGGTAGGCTTTTTGCCATGGCTGATCGGATTTTTATCAGCTACTATTTTTGCCGGACTTGTTTTAAGTATTGTATTCCAACTGGCGCATACCGTAGAGCATACACATTTCCCTATGCCTTCTGAAGATGATGGGAAGATGAGTGATGAATGGGCGGTGCATCAGTTAAAAACAACAGCCAATTTTGCTACGAATAACAAGCTGATATCATTTTTAGTAGGTGGATTGAATTTTCAGGTTGAACATCATTTGTTTCCCAAGATTTCTCACGTACATTATCCTGCTATCAGTAAAATCATTCGCTCTACCTGCGAGGAGTTCAATGTGCCTTACATTGAGTATCCCAAGATGCGCGAGGCCTTGCGATCTCATGTATTATATCTTAAAGAGATAGGAAGAGCAGCCTGATATTCCTTTTTATTGTTAGAATAGATGACCTAAGGGAAAAAATACACCCTTTTTGCTTACGATTGTTAGCATAACTCCCTATATTTGCGCTGCTAAAAAGACTCATTATCAGGTAATTCCATTATGTGGATATACCTTAAAGTAAAAAATTCAAAATAATATGCATTTTCAATTGACTGAAGAGCAGGAAATGATTCGCCAGGCGGCTAGAGATTTCGCACAAAATGAGTGTTTACCAGGTGTTATCGAGCGCGATGAACTTCAGAAATTTCCTAAAGAACAGGTGCTTAAATTAGCTGAACTGGGTTTTATGGGAATGATGGTGAAGCCTGAATACGGCGGATCGGGACTAGATACCGTAAGTTATGTATTGGCCATGGAAGAGATTAGTAAAGTCGATGCCAGCACCTCTGTCTGCATGAGTGTCAATAATAGCCTTGTGTGTTATGGCCTTCAGGAATATGGTTCAGAAGAACAAAAGCAAAAATATCTCACTCCTCTGGCACAAGGGAAAAAAGACGGGGATCTTTATATCGGAGCTTTCCTCTTAAGTGAGCCTGAAGCGGGTAGCGATGCTACTTCTCAAAGAACCACTGCAGAAGATAAAGGGGATCATTATATTCTTAACGGCACAAAAAACTGGATCACCAATGGCTCTTCTGCATCTGTTTATCTGGTAATAGCACAGACCGATGTTTCCAAAGGAAGCAAAGGGATCAATGCATTTATCGTTGAAAAAAACTGGCCGGGTGTAACAGTAGGGGCCAAAGAAAATAAAATGGGTATTCGCGGAAGTGACACGCATAGCATTTCATTTCAGGATGTGAAAGTGCCAAAAGAAAACAGAATTGGGGAAGATGGATTTGGATTTAAGTTTGCCATGAAGACATTAGCCGGAGGTCGTATCGGAATTGCTTCTCAGGCTTTAGGTATAGCATCCGGTGCGTATGAACTTTCTCTGAAATATTCGAAGGAAAGAAAAGCTTTCGGTAAGGAAATCATGCATCATCAAGCCATTCAGTTTAAGCTGGCGGATATGGCTACTCGTATTGAAGCTTCCCGTTTACTTTGTTTGAAGTCTGCCTGGGAAAAAGATAATCATCTGGATTATACTTTAAGTTCATCTATGGCCAAAGTGTATTCTTCCGAAACCGCTATGTGGGCTTCTACGGAAGCTGTACAAATTCACGGTGGTTATGGTTATGTAAAAGAATTCCATGTAGAGCGTTTGATGCGCGATGCCAAGATCACTCAGATCTATGAAGGTACGAGTGAGGTACAAAGAATTGTGATTAGTAGGAGTATTTTGAAATAACGATTTAAGTCACAGCTCAAAAGTCAAAACCAAAAATAATTAAGTTTTAGGTTTTGACTTTTTACTTTTGACCTTTGACCTTATTATATCATGCCCATCAATCAGCAAGCATATCTTCAACTGCAGCAGGAATTTTCAGGTAAAGGGGTTACACTTATTGCCGTTTCCAAAACTAAACCGATCTCAGATATAAAAGAACTTTATGAGTTGGGGCATCGCGATTTTGGGGAGAATTATGTGCAAGAGCTGACGGATAAGGTTCCGCAATTGCCTAAAGATATACGCTGGCATTTTATCGGACATCTTCAGCGTAATAAAGTAAAATTTATTTTACCCTTTGTGCATTTGATTCATAGTGTGGATAGCCTGAGACTATTACTTGAGATTGAAAAACAGGCGTCTAAGATCAATCTAAAGGTCAATGTCTTACTTCAGATGTATATAGCAGGTGAGGAAACTAAATTCGGCATGGATGAGGAAGAGCTGAAGGCATTAATATATCAAATACAATCAGAGCCATTACAATTTGTAAACATTATTGGGATGATGGGCATGGCTTCTTTTTCGGATGATATAAACATTATAGAAAAAGAATTTCATTCGCTTCGTAAAATATATGAATCCTATAAAAAATCTTCCATTCCCAATTTTCATCTTCAAATTCTTTCCATGGGTATGAGCGGAGATTATCCCATTGCCATCAAAGAGGGGAGTAATATGGTTCGTGTAGGAAGTTTACTTTTTGGTGCGAGGAACTAATAAGATTGATACTTCCTTTGGATTCATTTCTTTGTATAATCAAATACGAGATGACAAAAAGCTTTCACTCCTACATCCAGTCTGCTGTCATCTACATAAAAGTTGGGGGTATGATGTCCTCCTTCTTTGGAGGCATCTGCTCCAACAGGTCGACCACCTAAATTAAAAAACAAGGCAGGGGCTTTATCGCCATAAAAGGCAAAGTCTTCCCCTCCGGTGCTCCATCGTCTTTCTTCTACTTTTTCTTTCCCCGCAGCCTTATACAAAGATGGAAGTGATTTTATAGTCAAGGCCGGATCATTATAAGTAACCTTGGTGACACTTTTGAAACGTACGGTGGCCTCAGCTCCAAATCCTTTCGCAATATTTTCTGCCGTCCTTTGAATTTTTTGATATACATCTTGATGTATGGTTTCATTGAGCGTGCGTATGGTACCGCTGAACTTTACTTCTTCTGGTATGATATTTTCTCTTACCCCTCCGTTTATTTTTCCTACGGTTATCACAACAGGTGCTTCCGTGAGATCTTCAGAGCGACTTACTATCGTTTGAATACCATTGATGATCTGCGCCGAAACCATAATAGGATCCACCCCATTCCATGGAGCTGCACCATGTGCCCCTTTCCCTTTTACTGTAACATAAAACCAATCCACACTGGCCATAAATGGACCGCTTTTATATTCAAGCTTTCCGATATCCAGTCCGGAGTTAATATGCAATCCAAATACAGC
>JBKCGY010000308.1:0-11798 GCA_046303015.1 Bacteroidota bacterium
CTATTGTTTTTATTTACCAACATACAGACCTATCATAGTGCGTTGAGAGATGATCAGACCTCCTGTGTGGATGCCGTTTCTCATTATCTATCCGTAATTAAGGCTAAACGATCGCTCAATGCCATCGTTCATTTATTTGAAGATGAGGCACTCCGAAAGGCAAAAGAACTGGATGCTAAAAGAGCATCCGGTAAGCCAATGGGTAAATTACATGGTGTTGTTTGCACCATAAAAGATGTGATTCTTTACAAAGATCATCCGGTTTCGGCAGCGTCAAGAATGTTGAATGGAGTGATAGCACCCTACGAGGCTACGGCCATTGAAAAATTACTGCTTGAAGATGCCATCATCATCGGAACAGTCAACTGTGATGAGTTTGCAATGGGAAGTAGTAATGAAAACTCATTTTATGGTCCTGTAAAAAATGAAATTGATGTAGAAAGAGTTCCGGGCGGTTCATCCGGAGGATCAGCCGTTGCCGTACAGGCCGGGCTTTGCATGATCAGTCTGGGTAGTGATACTGGCGGCTCTGTACGCCAACCAGCAGATTTTTGTGGTATCGTGGGATGCAAACCTACCTACGGAAGAATAAGTAGACATGGATTGATTGCTTATGGTTCCAGTTTTGATCAGATTGGTATTCTCTCCAATAATGTGGAAGATGCTGCGATCATATTGGAAGTCATTGCAGGGGAAGATAAATTTGATGCTACTGTTTCATCACTTCCTGTTCCTGCTTATTCAAATTTTACAAAAGAAAAAAGTCAACACAAATACCGTATCGGCTATTTCAAGGAAATGTTGGAGCATAAGGGACTAGATCAGGAAATCAAAGCTACACTCACTCATTTCATAGATCGATTAAAAGAAGAAAACTACGAGCCAGTACAACTTGAATTTCCTTTAATTGAACATATTGTACCCACCTATTATGTCTTAACCACTGCAGAAGCCAGTAGTAATTTATCAAGATACGACGGTGTTCGCTTTGGATTTCAAAGTGAAACTCAGGCAAAGAATTTAGAGGCATTCTTTGCCAATAATCGGTCTGAGGGTTTTGGTAAGGAGGTGAAAAAAAGAATTATGCTGGGCACTTTTGTATTGAGTGCAGGTTATTTCGATGCCTATTATACCAAAGCGCAGCAGGTACGCCGTTTGCTTTGGGAGGACTGTAAAAATGTTTTTGAAAAAGTAGATTTTTTACTGATGCCGGTATCACCAGGTACGGCATTTAAGATCGGAGAGAAAACATCCGATCCTATTGAGATGTATTTGGCAGATATCTTTACCGTATTTGCCAATCTGGTAGGTATTCCAGCCATTGCGCTTCCTTTGTTTCATCATAGTAATGGTCTGCCATTCGGATTACAATTGCATGCGAAACATTTTGATGAAGCATCCCTGCTGAACATTAGTCATGAATGGATGAAGAAATATAAGACCGGAGTATAATATTTGTTCTATTCAACTCCCAGCACTTTTTTGATCGCCTGTGCTTTGATCAAACACTCTTCATATTCTTTTTCGGCATTTGAATAACCGGTTATTCCGCTTCCAACATGATATGATAAATACCGAGTATTTTCATTATACACCATACTTCTGATCACTACATTAAAATCAAAATCCCCTTCCGGAGTGATATAGCCTAGGGCACCTGAAAAAATTCCGCGTGCTGTTGGCTCAAATTTATCAATCAACTCCATAACTTTCTTTTTAGGTGCTCCTGTCATACTGCCCATGGGAAAACTCGCCCTAATGTAATCTGAAAACTTTGTTCCTTCCCGCACCACACCGCTTATCGTTGAAATCATGTGGTGCAAGTGCGGGAAGGTATAAACCTCAAACAATTCCTCTACCTTAACACTACCTTCCTCACATACCCGGCTCAAATCATTTCTCACCAGATCCACCACCATCACGTTCTCGCTACGGTCTTTATTGCTTTTCTTTAATGTCTCTTTTAACTGAACATCATGCTTGATATCAGTAAGATCTCTTCTGATCGTTCCCTTTATTGGCTGCGAATAAATAGCGCGGCCCTGTTTAGATAAATATCGCTCCGGACTGGCACTCAGTAGATACTTATCCCCATTTCGGTAATAGGCAGAAAATGGGTTGGGAGAACAGGCCGTTAACTGTGTATATACAAATAAGGGATCAAGAAAAGTGTTTTCCGAAAAGAATTCCATGCAGTAATTCAACTCATAACAATCGCCTCGTAAAATATGATGCTTGATCTTATCAATCGTTGACATATATTCAGATCTTACAATTCTATCCTTGATTTCAACCTCTATAAAGGTGTCCATCTCACATTTCGTTGTCTGAATTTCCTCTAGTATCGTTTCTTGATCATCAGAGAAGCTTCCGATTTGAATTTCATGATCATTTAATTTTACAACCACTTGAGGAATAAAAAAAAACAAATCCGGAAATCCTGCCTGATTTATCTTTTGTGTATTGACCTCTTCTGTCTCCGATTGTAACTCATATCCTAAATGCCCAAAACACCAATCCTGATGCAAATCAATAAACGATTGCAGAGCATCAATAGCGCCGCCTCGATTAAGATTCAAAGAGGCATAGATGCCGGCACCTACCAAACATTCATGTTGATGATGCGGTAAATGATAACGATGGTTATCTAAAAAAACACAAGTGCCGGACTGATGAGCCCAGCACAACACTTGTTTTTTAGTGATATCAAAATTTATTAAAGAGAAAGATCGGAATTGTCTATTCACATTGTGATTTAAAAATCATCATCATCGTCATCATCAAAACCTCCACCGCCCATCAGATCGAATTCTTTGAAATCATCATCCAATCCCAAATCATCATCTCCGGATTTTCCTTTTTTCCCTTTCTTTCCGGTAGACTTAGGCATATCAAACTCTTCGAAATCTGGATCATAATTTTCATCATCATCCTTATTCCAATTATCATCATCATCTTCAGGAAGATCCTCTTCTTCATCATCATCTTCCCCTTTCTTTTTTGACTTAGTAGATGATGCAGATTTCCCTTTGACCTCTGTCTCATCTTCCAGCTCATCATCTTCTAATTCTTCTTCTTCTTGCTTCTTAGAGCGAGTGGAAGGTTTCTTAGGACTTGTAGACTTTTCAGTCGTCTTTGGACTTGTTTTTTTAGTTGACTTTGCCATGGTACAACAATCTTGTATGTAAAATTTCAGAGAGATTTTTAAATGACCAAATTTTTTTCGTTCTAATTTTTATAAAGCTGCCACTTGACTATGGCATAATATTTGATCGCGGCCGGGTCCGTTGGAAACATAGCGAATCTCCACTTGCAAATAATCTCTTATAAAACCAAGATATTCACGAAATGCTGCAGGCAACTCATCCGCCGTCTTACATTCCGCAACAGGCCGATCCCATCCGGAGAAATCTTTATAAACGGGTTCTATATCTGCACCTACCAGTTGATAAGGCATGTCCTCAGTTACTACCCCATTATGCTTGTACGCAGTACAAACTTGTAAGGAAGAGAAACTATCCAATACATCCGACTTCGTCATGACCAACTGGGTTACTCCATTGATCATACAGGTATAGTTTAAGGCCACCAGATCAATCCACCCACATCGACGGGGACGACCTGTTGTAGCACCAAATTCATGTCCAATCTTTCTTAACTCCTCGCCGGTTTCATCAAATAATTCTGTTGGAAATGGACCGCCGCCCACTCTCGTACAATAAGCTTTTGTAACACCAATCACTTCTCCGATATGTTTTGGAGCAATGCCTAAACCGGTACAAACACCGGCAGAAATTGTATTGGAAGAAGTCACAAATGGAAATGTGCCAAAATCTACATCCAGCATACTCCCCTGCGCTCCTTCTGCAAGCACCTTGTTTCCTTCTTTCAGTAAACGATTAATGAAATATTCACCATTGACAATATTCAATGTTTTCAGGAAATCTACGGCTTCAAAAAAATCTTGTTCCCAAACCGCAATATCCTCATCAAAATTATAAACCCCTAACATCTGAATATGCTTGGCTCTTAACTTCTGATAAATTTGCGGGAAATCAGGTCTTAATAAATCCCCAACCCGAATTGCATTTCTTCCGGTTTTGTCCATGTAAGCGGGCCCAATTCCTTTGAGTGTAGAACCAATCTTATCATCTCCTTTGGATAATTCCGATGCCTTATCAAGCGCTCTGTGGGTAGGTACAATTACATTCGTGCGCTCTGCAATAAATAAATTCTTTTTTACATCTACTCCAAATGCAGCTACTTTTTCACACTCTTTTTTTAAGGTAACCGGATCCAGTACCACTCCATTCCCAATGAGATTGATAATGTTTGCATGAAATATACCACTGGGTATCTGATGCAGTACCACTTTATCTCCCTTTACATACAAAGTATGCCCGGCATTGGGGCCACCCTGAAATCGGGCAATCACATTATAATTCGGTGCGAAATAATCCACCACCTTCCCTTTTCCCTCATCACCCCACTGTAGCCCGAGTAATACATCAACCATACAATTATTATATTTTGAGTTGGCAAAATTAAGTGAAAGCATCACTGCAAAAAGGAAAATTTATTCAGTATCGTATCGCTCCACATTATGAATACCCGGGAGCTTTAGCAGGCCGCTAACGAGCTTGTCTAACTCATCCTTATCCCGCACAAACAAACGGATATTCCCTTCAAAAACCCCTTCTTTTGCTTCAATGGTAATCGCACTTATATTTAATTTCATTTCGCCGGAAACCAGACTGAGAATTTTACTTACCGCACCCACATCATCCACGCCGATGATTCTAACACCTGTAAGGAAAGAGATCTCTTTATTCTTGGCCCATTTAGTTTTCACCACCCGATGGCCGAAGTTAGCTAAGAGTCTCGCCGCATTCGGACAAGTTGTACGATGAATAATCAAGCCTTTTCCCGTGGAAACAAACCCAAAAACATCATCTCCCGGAATGGGCTTACAACAATTGGCTAGTGAATAGATGATCCGGTCGCTGCTCTCCCCAAAAATAATCAGCTCACTGTCTTTGGGTGGCAATGATTTGGCAGGATCATAAACTGGCTTAGGCTCTGCAAGAGGTTTGACAGGCTTAGGTAATTCGAGCCGATCACCATGCATAGGTACATCTTTCAGCTCTTTCAGATCGATCGTCTTATTGGCGATTTTATAAAAAAGCTCCAAATGTGAGGGGAGTTTGAAAAACTGTGTAAGCACATCCACATTTGTCAGATCATAAACAGCTCCCATCTGCTCTAGTTTTCGCTGAAGGATATACTTGCCCTCATCTGCAATCTTACGCTTCTCTTCTTTTAAGGCATCTTTAATACGATTGCGCGCTTTGGCCGTTACCACAAAACCCAGCCAGTCATCTCCCGGCTTCTGTTTGTTGCTCGTAATGATCTCCACCTGATCGCCACTCCTTAATTTATGGGCAATGGGCACCAGCTTATGATTCACTTTAGCACCAATACATTTGCTGCCCACATCAGAGTGCACGCTGAATGCAAAATCCAAAGCAGAAGCGCCTACAGGCAACATTTTCACATCCCCTTTAGGAGTATAGACATAAATCTCATCAGCCAGAAAGGAACTCTTGAAATCCTGTAAGAAATCCAAAGAGCTACTTTCCTGATTATTCAAGGCCTCTCTAATATTTTTAAACCAAAGATCAAAGCGATCTTCATCTCCCGTATCTTCTTTGTATTTCCAGTGTGCAGCCAAACCTTTCTCAGCGATCTCATTCATTCTTCTAGTGCGAATCTGCACCTCTACCCATTTACCCTGCGGCCCCATCACGGTGGTATGTAAAGCCTCGTAGCCATTGCTTTTGGGATTGCTGAGCCAATCACGTAAACGTTCCGGAGATGGTGTGTACATATCCGTTACAATAGAGTACGCTTTCCAGCAATCTTCTTTTTCTTTTTCCTGTGGGGCATCAATAATGATACGAATGGCAAAGAGGTCATATACTTCTTCAAAGGAAACCCCCTTCTTCTTCATCTTATTCCAGATGGAGTGAATGGATTTAGGGCGACCATAAATATCAAATTGGGTAAACCCCGATTTGTCCATTCTGTCTTTTACCGGCTTGATGAATTCATTGATGTAGCGGCTACGCTCCCGTTTGGTCTCCGATAGTTTTTTGGCAATATCCTTGTAGGTTTCCGGCTACATGTATTTCATGGAGAGATCTTCCATTTCCGTCTTGATATTATATAACCCTAAGCGGTGCGCAAGAGGGGCATAGATGTATATCGTTTCGCTGGCAATCTTCAACTGCTTTTCTCTGCGCATGCCCTCTAGGGTGCGCATATTATGCAAACGATCGGCCAGCTTGATGAGGATCACACGGGGATCATCCGTAAGGGTAAGAAGAATTTTTTTGAAATTTTCAGCCTGCTGGGTAGAATTGGTATCTACTACATTTGAGATTTTTGTGAGGCCGTCAATGATACGGGCGATCTCGCTTCCAAATTCATGCTCCACATCTTCGAGTGTGATATCCGTATCTTCTACCGTATCATGCAATAAAGCGCAAATGGTGGAGCGAATACCCAAACCGATCTCCTCCACACAAATCTGTGCAACCGCCAATGGATGAAGGATATAAGGCTCGCCACTTTTTCTTCGCATCGTACGATGGGCATCAGCCGCCATCTCAAAAGCGGTGCGCAACAACTCCTTATCACCCTTTTTGAGTTTGGTTTTCAACGCACGTAATAGAGCGCGGTACTGACGCAGAATTTCTTTTTTCTCCTGGTCGGCACTTAAATTATATGGCTGTATCGTAGAAAGAATATCCAGAAAAACAAATGTACAAAAATGCGCTGCATGATTAACACATTCATATTATAGAGTTATCAAAAAATATAGTCAAAATCACTACTATCCAGATAAAATTTAAAAGATATTATCTGTTATAGATTTATGGCCCTCACTTTACTGTTACTTTCTTTGTCATTCCTACAAAGAAAGTAACCAAAGAAAAATCTAGGCAGACCCGATCGCTCCGCGCGTTCTGCCTTGCTATCGCCACAACTTTAAATAAAAAATTATAATAAGTCTATAATTTATATCAATACACAGACAACATGATATCGTCTCGCCTGCAGCGAGACCGACACCGACACCAATTCAATCTTTGCCCTTTCTTGAAATAGTTTTATAAGGATAAAAAACAACCCTTCTTTAATTTCGCCGAAGTCATTACCTTTGCAGCCCCTCAACGAAAAATTGAGTCATTGTCTATTCCGGATGTGGTGAAATTGGTAGACACGTCAGACTTAGGATCTGATGCCGCAAGGTGTGGGGGTTCGAGTCCCTCCATCCGGACCAAAGAATTGAATTCGAAACAGGCTTGCCATCATCGGCAAGCTTTTTTAACAGATACGCATTCAATACATTATAATTATTGATTATGGCAACAGTTACGCGCGAAAACCTGGGTTTACTGAATGATAAACTTACAGTATCTATTAGTAAAGATGATTACTACCCCTCATTCGAAAAAACCTTAAAAAACTATAGTAAGCAGGCCAACATTCCCGGGTTCAGAAAAGGGATGGTTCCTGCAGGTATGGTAAAAAAAATGTATGGCCCGGGTATCTTCTCTGAAGAAGTAATCAGAACCATAGAAAATAAACTGAACGAGTATTTGCGTACTGAAAAGTTGCCCTTGTTCGCCCAGCCGATACCCATGCTGAATGCCGATTTCAAACCGGAAATGGATAAGCCGGCTGATTATTCCTTTGACTTTGAAATTGGTATCAAACCCGAATTCGAGATCGACCTAAAGAAAGTAAAGGCCCCTTATTATAGAATTGATGTAACTACAGAAATGATCAATGAAGAAATAGATCGTTTACAAAAAAGATTGGGCAAACTCAATGAACCCGAAACCGTTTCCAGTGATGAAACTATCTTAAATGTTCTGTTTGAAGAAACAGATCCCAGCGGGAATGTACTGGAGGGAGAAGAGGGGAAAAAGAAGGACAACTCCTTACTGGTGAAATATTTCAGCGAATCAGTACGTCCTCAGTGGATAGGCAAGAAAAAAGAGGAGAGTGTAACGGTTAAACTCAGCGAAGCTTTTGATGAGAAAGAAAGAGAATGGATCATCAAAGATCTTGGACTGGAGAACACACCAGAAAATGCCTCCAAAACATTTAAAATTACCCTTACCAAATTAGGATTGGTTGAGCCACGTTCTTTAGATGAAGCATTCTTCAAAGAAGCCATCCCCGGTAAAGAAATCACAACTGAAAATGATTTCCGTGAAGCCATCAAAGAACAAATTCAGGCATATTGGGACAAGCAAAGTTCGAATCAGTTGCAACATCATTTGTATCATGTAATGATGGATGATATAACTATGGAATTCCCGGAAGCTTTTTTGAAAAAATGGCTGATGGTATCGGGCGATAAACCCAAAACAGCAGAAGAAGTAGAGAATGAATTTCCTACTTTCAAAAATCAATTACGCTGGACATTAATCACCGACAGGATCATCCAGGAAAATAATCTGGAGGCAACGGATGCCGAGATCAAAGAAAATATCAAAATACAGGTGCTCAGTTATTTTGGAAATATGGGATTGGGCGGCTCGAATCTGGAATGGATTGACAGCTATGTGGATAGTCTGATGAAAGACGAGCAACAAGTAGATGGAGCCTATCGTAAGGTAGTGACAGAAAAAGTATTTACTTGGGCTGAACAACAAGTACAAAAAGATGAAAAAAAGATCAGCGCCGAGGAGTTCATTAAAATGAACGAAGCCCATCAGCATGAACATCACTAAAAAAAACCCGCCGCTGGCGGGATTTTTTTTGAATCTTATCTTAAACCATGATTAAGCTGAGTAAATGATTGGGTATGATTTTAATACTATCATAGTAAATCATTCCATCACACCAATCATAGTTCAGACAAATTCGTTGATCGTCAATCGTTATTCGTTTTTCGTATTTCAAGCAACGAGAAACGACCAACGAACAACGATTTTTGCTTTTGCCTTTTTGCCCTTTGACTTACCCCCCCCTCTGCCTTTATGTCGGTTAAAAATATTTGCATGATATTTGAACTCTTGTTATTCCAAAGGTTTACCCTAATTTGTAACCGAAATTTATCCTCATGAACATACAAAAAGAATTTGAAAAATTTGCCATTAAAGACCAGGGGATTTCCGGTGCTACCCTGCACCAGTATCAAACCCGGTTTCAGCCCACCAATCTGACCCCCTACATCATTGAAGAACGACCACTCAATGTAGCGAGCATGGATGTATTTTCCCGCTTGATGATGGATCGGATCATATTCCTGGGAGAAGGCATTAATGATTATGTAGCTAATATCGTAACGGCACAGTTACTCTTTTTAGAGAGTACAGACAGAACCCGTGATATCCAGATGTATATCAATAGTCCCGGCGGTAGCATCTATGCGGGCTTAGGGATATATGACACGATGCAATATATCACGCCCGATGTGAGCACCATCACTATTGGCATTGCAGCCAGTATGGGTGCCGTATTAATGTGTGCCGGAAGCAATGGCAAGAGAACCGCATTGAAACACTCGCGCATCATGCTGCATCAACCCTATGGAGGAGCTGGTGGACAAGCCACGGATATTCAGATCATGGTAAATGAAGTGAAGAAATTAAAACACGAATTATATGAAATCATCGCGTATCATAGCGGACAGACGTATGATAAAGTAAAAGAAGACAGCGACCGCGACTTCTGGATGACCGCTTCTGAAGCAAAAGAATATGGATTGGTAGATGAAGTGCTGATTATGAATCCAAGAAAATCAAAAGAAAAATAAAAATCAAAATATTATTTCAATGAAAACGCATGTATTGAATATGCCTTTTAGAATGGATGATGAAGATGAACCCAAAGAAAATCCGCTTGAAAATTTAAGCGCTGCTGCCTTTGGCCCCTATAATAAAAAGTTTCTCGAACAAAGAAAGATCTTCTTTTGGGGCGTAGTGAATGATAATTCCGCCAAAGAAATTGTGAACAAACTTTTATACCTGGATGCCATCAAGCCCGGAGAAGAAATAAAACTCTATATCAACAGTCCGGGTGGCGTAGTTACTTCCGGCATGGTGGTATATGATACCATGAAGATGATCAGCTCTCCTGTAAGCACCATTTGTATGGGAATGGCCGCCAGCATGGGCTCTATTCTTTTGAGCGGAGGCGTGAAAGGGAAAAGATTTATTTATCCTCATGGCGAAGTGATGATCCATCAGCCCAGCATTGGTGGTGCACAAGGCACGAGTGCAGATCTGGAAATCATTGCTGAACAAATCGCTAAAACGAAAGAACTAGGCGCCAAAATATTGGCTGAAAACTGCGGTAAAACACTGGATCAGGTGATGAAAGATTTTGATCGTGATTACTGGATGAATGCAGACGAAGCAGTAAAGTATGGTATAGTAGATGGCGTGCTGGAGAAGATCTAAGTGAGCTCGCCAATTACTAGCATTTTCAAAAACCCTTTACTATCTTTGACAATCAGGTAATTTTTTTACCTATGAAATTTTATGGCTAAACCCAACAATCTGCATTGTTCATTCTGCGGCCGCAACCGAGAGGAAGTAAAACTTCTGATTGCCGGCCAGGAAGGACATATCTGTGAAAACTGCGTAGAACACGCTCAGGAAATCATTACTCAGGAACTGCAAACCAAACAGGAAAATGCAGTTTCCGGCTTCAAACTCAATGTAAAAAGACCGGCGGAGATCAAGAAATTCCTTGATGAATATATTATTGGTCAAGACGAAGCGAAAAAGGTGATGGCAGTTGCCGTTTACAATCACTATAAAAGATTAAGGCAAAAAGTCGATAGCGAAATTGAAATAGAAAAAAGCAATATCGTAATGGTGGGTGAAACCGGAACCGGTAAAACACTACTCGCCAAAACCATTGCCAAACAACTGAATGTACCCTTTGCCATTGTAGATGCAACCGTATTTACTGAAGCAGGATATGTAGGAGAAGATGTTGAAAGTATTTTGACTCGTCTGCTGCAGGTGTGTAACTACGATGTGGACGCCGCTGAAAAAGGGATTGTATATATTGATGAGATTGATAAGATTGCCCGCAAGGGAGATAACCCCTCTATTACACGGGATGTAAGTGGCGAAGGAGTACAGCAGGGCATGTTGAAATTACTGGAAGGAACCGAAGTACTAGTCCCTCCGCAAGGTGGCAGAAAACATCCCGAGCAAAAACTTGTAAAGATCAATACACAAAACATTCTCTTCATTTGCGGAGGAGCATTTGATGGTATCGATAAAATCATTGCCCGCAGAGTAAACACGAATGCGATTGGCTTTAATGTAAATAAGGAAGATCAGGAAAAAATGAAAAAGAATCTGTTGCAATATGTAAATGCGCAGGATCTGAAATCATTTGGACTGATCCCTGAATTATTAGGTCGATTACCGGTTGTTACATATTTGAATCCGCTCGATGCAGAAACACTGAAAGCGATTCTCGCCACTCCTAAAAATGCATTGATAAAACAATACATTAAATTGTTTGAGATAGAAGGCATTCAGCTTACCATTGATGATGATGTATTGGATTTTATGGTCGAGAAAGCATTAGAATATAAATTAGGTGCCAGAGGATTAAGAAGCATTTGCGAAAGTATCTTAACGGATGCCATGTTTGAACTTCCCGGTACTGACACTAAAAAATTTCATCTCAACCTTGAATACGCACAGCATAAATTCGACAGAAGCAAACTGAGTATGCTGAAAGTCGCATAATAG
>JBKCGY010000309.1:0-2161 GCA_046303015.1 Bacteroidota bacterium
TTTATTTATGACCTATTACACCTATATCTTGTACTCAGTGCAAAGAGATCGTTATTACATTGGTTCAACAGGAGATCATCTTGAAGAAAGATTACGAAGACACAACACAAATCACAAAGGATTTACTGGTTCAGCCAACGACAGGACTTTTTTTCATGTGGAAGAAATTTCTTCAAAACAAGAAGCTGTAAAATATATCTGTAGTAGAGGCAATACTAATTTTTGATTAATAACTCCATATTCCTTTGCAGTATATGTTCAATCTTTAAGTCAACCTCTTTCTCCCTCACCAGTAAATCTTGCAGGGTTAATTTATTAAGGAGATTATCAACTGTATACTGAATCATTTTCCAAAGCGATCTTGTGCTGCAATCAACCGAATTGGTACATAATTTACCGATACCGGTATGTGCATCACAGAATTGCTGATCAAACAGCGTACCTCCCAAAGCTTTCATCACATCATTAATGATGATTTTCTCGGAATCTTGATTTAACACATATCCACCCTTATTTCCCGGCGTACTATTAATGAAACCACTCATGCGTAGCGTACGACATATTTTTGCAACATGAGATTCAGTTAATCCCTCTGCTTGGCTTAACTGTGGTATACTAAGACCGCTTAGCTTATCTGCAGAAGCGATTCTGACAAGTATTCTGATTCCGTATTCTTCTGTTGCCGTAATTTTCATTGCTTACAATTTTACTTATTCTTGTGCGGCCAATGGATCCACCTGATATACTTGTTTGAAATAAGCTCTAAGCACCTCTCTTTCATCTTCAGTTGTCTTCTTCGTACAATGCTGATTATACGCCTCAATCAATGCATCTGCAATCGTACCTGCATCCGATGTTTCGATCTGATGACGCTGCAAGTGTAATAAAACCTGACCATCCTTTAAAACAAGAATATTAGGCGATGAAGGTGTAACCCCCGCCAGATATTCAGCCCGAAAATAGGCTACCGCTTCTTTTTCCATGCCGGCAAAAAGTGTTGCTTTAATATCGGGCACTACATGATTAAAAAAACTTAAAATTGCACCTGGCCTACTCACTCGTGCACTACAACCACATACACTGTTCAATACAAGTAAAATGACTTTGCCCGGATTATTTTTAAATAACTGATCAACTTCATCCATTGTCATCAGGGGTTGAAAGTCGGCATCAGCCAGTTCTTTTCTGTAAGGAGCTACTACCTGCTCGGGATAACTGGGACCCTGGTTTCCCATTAAACTGTCTAATGAAATCATTGCCATAAAAATATTTTAATTACATAAATCCTAATTCCAATGCCGCCACCTCACTCATCATACTTTTTTCCCATTTGGGCGTCCAGGTAATCATCACATTCACATCCGTCACACCTTCCACTTCTCTTATTTTATGATCTACTTCCACTGGTAAAGACTGCGCTGCCGGACAACTGGGTGCAGTAAGCGTCATGGTGATTTGTACATACCCACTATCATTTATATCAACCTTATAGATCAACCCTAAATCATAAATATTGACCGGCAATTCCGGATCAAAAATTGATTTGAGCTTTTCTATGATCAATTGATTTAAATGTACTTTATCAATCAGCATGAGTATTATTGTTTTAACGACTGTGCCTGATAAACGGTTGCGTCCAGCTTCATTTGCTTCACCATACTTAATAATCCATTACTTCTGGTTTGAGCCAGATGCTGTTTCATTCCAATCTTATCGATAAAATCAAGTTTGGCATGGATGATTTCTTCTGGCTTATGTCCGCTTAATACACGGATCAACATGCTGACCAGTCCTTTCACAATCACCGCATCACTTTCTGCTTTAAAATACACTTTGCCATCTTTATACTCACTCACCATCCAAACTGTACTCTGACAACCCTTGATTTTATTTTCTTCTTTTTTATGAATATCATCCAGAGGTTTTAATTTCTTACCCATATCGATGATATATTCATATTTATCATCCCAGGTATCGAACAAAGCAAATTCCTCCACTATATCCTGCTCGATTTCCAATATAGATTTAGTATCACTCATCTTAATAACTTAATCGCTTTTGTCAAAGCATGAATCATCACATCAATTTCTTCCAGGGTATTATACATGGCGAAACTGGCTCTGATGGTACCCGGAATACCGAAACGCTTCATCAATGGTTG
>JBKCGY010000310.1:0-6044 GCA_046303015.1 Bacteroidota bacterium
ATGGCGGTGCCATACTTTTTTTGATAGAAGGAAAGAGGTTTTCTCAAACGAATGAAGGCTAGTCCGCATTCGTGTTTGATCTCATCGCTCATGAATCATGAATAAAACTGATTGGAAGGAATGTATTACGGCGCAAATGTACGTTAGATGTCACTTTCTTTTTCTTGAAAAAAAGAAAGTAACCAAAGAAAAATCTAGGCAAACCTTATTCGTTGTTGGTTTCTCGTTGATTGCTAATGGAAAAACGATAAACGAATCTTGAAAAACTTAACCTTCTTCCGGAAACAAATGCTCCGCCAACCATATAAATTCTTTTGTAAACGCATCGATAAAACGCTGAAAAGAAGGGTCGATCAGATTACCTGCCGGGTCGAATTTTTTTTCTACCTGTCCTACTACCAGCATTTGTGGGCAGGCGATACCGAATAAGGCGTTCACGAGAAGTTGCATTTGTTGGGTAGCACGGAGTCCGCCCGACATTCCATTGCTGGCGGTAACGATACCGAATGCTTTGTGCGATTGCTTGGGGTAGTAGTCGAGTACGTTTTTGAGTGCGGGTGTGTAACTGCCGTTATATTCGGGGGTAACGAGTATAAAAGCATTTGCGCCGAACATTCTTTCACTGAGCGGACGAAAGGCTTCGGGAGTCTGGTCAACAGAATTGAAAATATCCTGTAAAGGAGGCAGGTTCCATTCCCGAACATCGATCAGTCCGATTTGATGTTGGGTGCATTGCTGAAGGTGGTTATGAAGAAACAGGGCTACTCGTTTCGTAATGCTTCCTTCTCTCGGACTTCCTGAAATGATTTCAATGCGCATATAACATTTTCTTTTTGGGCGGGTAAAGTTGGATTAGTGAAGTACTCCGAATATACCTGCGTGATAGTCCACGATCGCCAGCTGGATTTCTTCTTTTGTATTCATTACGAAGGGTCCGTAAGCCGCGATCGGTTCCTGAATCGGTTCGCCACTTAATAACAAACAATGGAGGTCGTTGTTGGCTTCTATATCGATTAAGCTGCCATCTTTTTCAAAGATGATCATATCTTCTTCGCGAACAATTTTATCTTTTACGAGGGCGGTGCCTTTGAGGATGAGGAGGGAGGCGGTATCGCCGGGTGGGATGTTAAGGGTGATTTTACCGCCCGCACTTGCGTGCACATCATAGATTTGAATGCGAGTGAAAGTGCGGGCGGGCCCTTGCTTGCCCTTTAAACTACCGGCAATCACTCTCACATATCCCTCACCTTCATCCAGCGTTACCACCGGTATATCCTTAGCATAAATATCCTGATAAGCAGGTTTCTCATTTTTGTATTTCGCCGGCAAATTCACCCACAATTGTGCACCATGCAACACACCACCCTTCTTACTGAATTGCTGCTCATGAAACTCTTTATGTAAAATACCTGAGCCGGCAGTCATCCATTGCACATCGCCGGCATGAATCACACCCTTGCCACCACTGCTGTCCTCATGCGCCAACGCGCCTTCCCATAAAATCGTTACGGTTTCAAATCCCTTGTGCGGATGTACATCCACTCCACGCGGAACATCCGTAGGAAGCAATTCCCAAGGGGCAAAATAATCCAGCATTAAAAAAGGACTTACCTCTTCCCAGATATGCGACTGAATATAAGGACGAACCTTAAATCCGTCTCCCACCATATGCGTAGAAGATGCTTTGAGTACCTGATCTATATTTTTATACGCAGACATATTTTATTCCCAATTATTAATTACTAATGTGTCCTTTATGCTTTCACAAACTGCACATTCAACTGAAGTTTTACATCGTCACTTACCACAATGCCGCCTGCTTCTGTAATGGTATCCCATGAAAGACCAAATGATTTACGCTTTACAATTCCCTCTGCTTCAAATCCGATTTTGGTTTGTCCCCAAGGATCAACCATGGTGCCCATATAGTCAACCTTCAAAGTAATCGGATGTGTGATATCCCTGATGGTGAGATCCCCTTTCAGTGTATATGCATCACCCGATTTTTCAAGTATACCATTGTTGAATACAAGTTGAGGGAATTTTTCAGCATTAAAAAAATCATCACTTTTTAAGTGGCCATCTCTTTGCTCATTACGTGTGTTGATGCTATTCACGTCTGCCGTAAAGCTGATCTTTGCGTCAGAAAAATCATCTTTCTCCGTTTCCATACTGGCATCAAAAGAATTGAACTGACCCGTTACGGTGTTGATCATCAAATGTTTTACTTTGAAGAGAATGTCGCTATGCGCCACATCGATTTTGTACGTTGCCATTTTGATTTTGTTTTTAATTTTTATTATGTATGATTAATTATTAACTCTTCTCTCATGCGCTCTCATCTTTTCCAATATTAAATTGAGCTGACCGGCTTCTTTATCAGACAGATCTACCAGGGTGTCAGCAACCTGATTGATTTTTTTGGTCGCTTTTTCCAGTAGCGCCAAACCACTAGCTGTTAATTGCATTACCGTATGCCTTTTATCATGCATATCGGTAGCTCTCTTTACTAGCTTTTTATCAACGAGCTTGTCTATGATGCGAGGAACATTGGTGCCTTTTTCGATCATTCTTCCTGCTATGTCTTTCACACACATCGACGCTGGCGCTTTCCCTTTGAGAATGCGCATCACATTGAATTGCTCATGCGTGAGAGAAAATGCCTTCAATTCCCGGCTGATCGCGGTTTTTAACCACCAGGCGGTGTATAAAATATTGAGACTTGCCTTATGTTTCGCGTCTTTAAAATTGGAGGTTTGAAGTGCTTCTTCCAGTTTCATAATGCAAATATATGTATATACATGCAATTAAGTTTTAAATTATTTGATGAGGTTTGTCAGTTACCCGTTGTTCGTTTGTAATCGGTTAAATTATTTAAACCGACAACCTCCAGCTGATAACCGACAACCGACCACTTATTCTCAGAATTCTATTAACTCTTGCAGACTTTCACATCGCTTGTATTCTTCATCGATGTTAACATAAAAAGAAGAGGCGTTCTTGCGGAACCAACCTTCCAGGTGGCGTTCTTTCTTTTCTTACAAGGCCCGGTTGGCGATCAGGTTATAAACATATTTCAGATTTTCAAGGTGGGGGTCTGTCCTGCTGATCAGATATAGTATACGGACTCCTTTCTTACCGCGCTCATCTGTAAAGGGAGTTGGTTCTGTATACTCTCCGGGTTTCATCTTGTCAAGTACTACTACAATATCCTTGTCCAATTGGTCGATGGTGATCTGAGAAGATCCATCGGGAGCCGTTTTTCTGCCGCCCGTAAACTTGGATTGTTCTTCATCCGAATATTTACTTACCGCTTCTCCGAAAACGAGTGTACCCGAAACCAATTGCGATCTAACACTATCCAGTTTCGTGACCGACTTCTTAATATCTTCTTCGTTTACTCTCGGAACCTTTAAAATATGTCTGACCGTAACATCATCACCTACACGCGTTACACATTGGATGATATGATATCCGAACTTGGATTTGATGACTCTGGAAACCTGCCCTTCTTTTAAGCTCATGGCTGTATTAAAAAAGGTAGGGTCCCATTGATTATCTTTTTTATTCAATACATACATCCCTCCGGTTTGTTTACTGCCGGGATCATCTGTGTAAATATTAGCGAGTGTTTCAAATCTTTTTTCTCCAGCTTCCACCATCCGCTTGAACTCTTTGAGTTCATCCTGTGCATACTCTTCCATTTCTCTGCCGGCCTTAGGGTAGGAGATAATCTCCCCTAATTCCAGTTGTGTTTCATAAAAAGGAAGACTGTCTTTCGGGATAGTCTCAAAATAGGCTTTTACTTCATTCGGCGTGATCTTAATATTTTCCACGATCTTATTGCGCATCGATCCTGCCATTTTGTTCTCTTTGATCGGCATACGCATTTCTTCCCTGAACTGATAAACGGTTTTCCCCGTGATCTGTTCAATGACTTCTTTGGATCCGTACTGCTGAACAAAATATCGGATACGGTTATCGATATCTGCCTCGATCTCTTCATCACTTACAGGCAATGAATCCTTCTCTGCCTGTAGGGCTAGCATCTTATTGATCACGATTTGCTGCATCAGATAACAATCAGCATTGGGAGGCAGATCTACTTCCTGTCGCTTCGCATCTGCAATTTGATTATCGATATCGGACTTAAGAATAATCCGGTCGCCCACTACACCGATGATCTTATCGGCCACTACTTTTTTCGGCTGTGCCTTTCCGATAGTTGCTGTCAGGAACAGGCAGGAAACTAAAAATATTCTATACATCTTTCAAAAATAAGGATGGTTCAATTGTATGCGCAACTGAACCACCGGATGAATACGTAATGATATGTTAAAGTGTACGCTTCACTTCTTCCTGTTCAAAGGAAACAATAGTATCGCCTACACTGATATCGCTGAAATTTTTGATGGTCAGACCGCATTCCATGTTGGAGGACACTTCTTTCACATCGTCTTTGAAGCGTTTCAAGCTTCCCAGTTCGGCAAAGGCTCCTTCCTGACGAGGATATACCAGTACGCCATCTCTGAAAAGACGGATCTTAGCATCCCGTTTGAATTTACCCTCCTGCACATAACATCCTGCCACGGTCGCTTTATCAAACTTATACACTTCTCTGATTTCAACAGTAGCCACCTCTTTTTCCGTGATCTTGGGTTCAAGCAGACCTTCCATCGCACTTTTCACTTCTTCGATAGCGTTGTAGATGATGGAATAGTTTTTGATTTCCACGCCTTCTTGCTCAGCTAACTTGGCGGCTTGAGAAGATGGACGAACATTAAATCCGATCAGGATCGCATCAGAAGCACTCGCCAGCGTTACGTCAGCCTCGGAGATTGCACCTACGGCACGATGTACCACGGTAACGGCGATTTCTTCAGTCGATAATTTTTGTAATGAATCGGTCAGGGCTTCTACTGATCCATCTACGTCCCCTTTGATGATCAGCTTCAGTTCCTTGAAGTTTCCTAAAGCCAGACGACGTCCGATCTCATCGAGCGTGATATGTTTCTTGGTACGAATACCTTGTTCACGTAAGATCTGTGCACGACGCGTAGCGATTTCTTTCGCATCCGCTTCGTCTTCATACACCTTGAATTTCTCACCGGCCTGAGGGGCACCATTCAATCCTAATATCTGCACAGGTGTTGAGGGCCCTGCTATTTCAATGCGTTGATTGCGCTCATTGAACATGGCTTTCACACGACCATAATACTGTCCGGACACCACCAGGTCTCCTTGTTCCAGCGTACCATTTTGAACGAGCATCGTTGCCACATAGCCCCGTCCTTTATCCAGGGAGGCTTCAATAATGGAACCCGTTCCTTCACGTTCTGGATTTGCTTTCAGCTCTAACAATTCCGCTTCGAGCAATATTTTTTCGAGGAGCTTATCTACATTTAATCCTTTTTTGGCAGAGAGTTCCTGACTCTGGAATTTACCACCCCATTCTTCTACAAGGATATTCATCTGTGAAAGCTGCTCATATATTTTTTGAGGATTCGCCCCATCTTTATCAATTTTATTGACCGCAAATATCATCGGCACACCGGCAGCCTGCGCGTGACTGATTGCTTCTTTAGTCTGTGGCATCACCGCATCATCGGCCGCTACTACAATTACGGCGATATCTGTTACTTTGGCACCACGGGCACGCATAGCCGTAAATGCTTCGTGACCGGGCGTATCGAGGAAAGTGATTTTTTTACCACCGGGCATATGCACCTCGTAGGCTCCGATATGCTGTGTGATACCTCCCGCTTCCCCGCTCACCACATTGGCATTCCGGATATAGTCGAGCAATGATGTTTTACCATGGTCAACGTGACCCATGATGGTAACGATTGGTGCTCTGGGTACCAGCGACGCCTCATCATCCACCTCTTCTTCTTCTTCCATCGCGAGTTGTTTTTCCATATCAATGAACTCAACGGTAAAACCAAACTCGCCTGCTACCAGTTCAATTACCTCAGCATCCAGACGTTGATTGATAGATACCATGAGACCCAGTCCAAAACATTTGGCAACCACTTCTGTTGGAG
>JBKCGY010000311.1:0-10853 GCA_046303015.1 Bacteroidota bacterium
GCCCTTTCTTCTATACCTACCTGATCAACATGTGGAGATAATCGGAAGTCGGGGATAATCATTGATTTTTCAGCTGCCATTCAAAAATTTTGAGTGAGTCAAACTTACTAATTATTATTTAATTCAGGGTTTTCCTCTTGGTTCGTGAGGACAGGAACCAAGGAAAATACGAGGACAGGAACCAAGGAAAAGATTTAAAGCAATAATACCTATAGATGTGTTCTTACTAATATATTCACCTTTAAATTTATAGTTACTTTCTTTGTCATTGCTACAAAGAAAGTAACCCAAGAAAAATCTAGGCAAACCCGATCGCTCCGCACGTTTTGCCTAGCCAGCGCCACACAATTATTTGAATTATTTTAAATTTAATAGAGTATGAAGGGTTTTCTTCTTCTTGGTTCGTGAGGACGTGAACCAAGGAAAGAGGATGCAGGTCAAAAGTCAAAGGTCAAAACCAATTAACTTTTAGGTTTTGCTGACACCCCTGGTTCGTGTCTTCACGAACCAGGGAAGGGCTATGCCTCTTTACCATGACAGCTTTTATATTTTTTCCCGCTGCCACAGGGACAAGGATCGTTGCGTCCTATTTTAGGGCCCACAACAATCGGTTCCTGTTTCTCCTGTGCAGAAGGGTCATAATAATCCGGTGCTTGTCCGCCTGTACCTGCTGTTTGCATTTCTTCCTTTCGCTGTTTCATCTTGCTCATGTCTGTTTTTTCAGCTCGACCTTCTCTGATTTGAGCTTGACCCTGCTGACCGGTATGAATGGAAGCATGGCAGAGGAATGAGACAATACTTTTATGGATCTCATTATTGAGTTGTGCGAACAGACTAAAGGCTTCTACTTTGTAGATAACCAAAGGATCTTTTTGTTCATAGGTAGCATTCTGTACAGAGGTTCTCAGGTCATCCATCGCTCTGAGATGATCTTTCCAGGCATCATCGATAAAGGCCAGCGTGATGGTTCTTTCCAGTGACTGAATCAACTCTTGTCCTTTGGTATCAATAGTTTTGTTGAGATTGGCTAATACCTGCAAGGCTTTTTTATTATCCGTGAAAGGAACAAAAACATTTTCTATGCCTCTGCCCTGAGATACCATGATATTTTGAAAAACGGGGATGGCTTCCTTTTTAATGTTTTCCATTTTTTGCAGATAGGAATTTTTGGCTTCTGCATATAATTGCTGTGCGAGTATGTTTACATCCGCTTTTGCAAAATTATCGGCCCCAATTTGGGTATCAATACCGAAATGAAGAATACAAGCCAACTTGAAACCTTCATAATCATTTTGCTCCTGAAAGGAAGGGATCAGGCTTTCTGCTACAGAATAAAAAGCATTATCAACATCGAGTGCTAATCTTTCACCGCTCAGTGCATGATTGCGTCTGGTGTAGATGGCGGAACGTTGTTTGTTCATCACATCATCATATTCCAGTAAGCGTTTACGAATACCGAAGTTATTTTCTTCTACTTTCTTTTGCGCTCTTTCGATGGACTTGGTGATCATGCTATGCTGAATCACTTCTCCTTCTTTGTAACCAAGCTTATCCATCATGCCGGCAATACGATCACTGCCAAACATACGCATCAGATCATCTTCAAGAGATACATAGAATTGAGAAGAACCCGGATCACCCTGACGGCCCGCACGACCGCGCAACTGACGATCTACACGGCGGCTATCATGTCGTTCTGTACCCAGAATGGCTAAGCCCCCAGCCTCTTTTACCCCAGGACCGAGTTTAATATCTGTACCCCGACCTGCCATGTTCGTAGCGATGGTTACATTACCTGCAAGGCCTGCTTCTGTTACAATTTGTGCTTCACGCGCATGTTGTTTTGCATTCAATACATTGTGTGGTATTTTTTTTACTTGCAACATTTTGCCCAGCAATTCACTTACTTCCACTGAAGTGGTACCAACCAGTATGGGTCTTCCAGCCGCTCTTAAAGTTTCTATTTCTTCAATCACAGCTTTATATTTTTCGCGCTTGGTTTTAAATACCAGATCTTCTTTGTCGGCACGAATCATTTTCAGATTAGTGGGGATCTTCACCACATCCAATTTGTAGATATCCCATAATTCACCGGCTTCGGTTTCGGCAGTACCTGTCATACCCGCCAGTTTGTGATACATTCTAAAATAATTCTGTAAGGTGATGGTGGCATAGGTTTGTGTAGCCGCTTCAATGCGAACATTTTCTTTCGCTTCAATGGCCTGGTGTAGTCCATCGCTGTATCTTCTTCCATCCAGAATACGGCCGGTTTGTTCATCTACGATCTTTACTTGTCCGTCGAGCACAACATACTCCACATCTTTTTCAAACAGCGTGTAGGCTTTCAGCATTTGTAATACGGTGTGAATGCGCTCTGATTTAGCTGCATAATCATTCAATAGCTGTTCTTTCTGATGAAACTTTTCTTCAGAAGAGATCGAAGATTTTTCTATTTCGGCTAATGCAACACTGATATCTGGCAACACGAAGAACTGACTGTCTTCATGTTCCTTAGTGATTGTGGAGAGCCCTTTATCTGTCAGGTCTACGGAATTACTTTTTTCATCGATATGAAATAACAATCCTTCATCTACCTTCGGCATTTCTTTTTGCTGATCGGCGAGATAATAGTTTTCTGCTTTTTGCAGTTTCACTTTGATGCCGGGCTCACTGAGGTATTTGATCAGCGGACCATATTTAGGTAAACCCCTCCATGCACGCATAAGGGCGAGGCCGCCGGTCTTCGGATCATCTTGTCCTTCACTGATTAATTTTTTCGCTTCGTTGAGGTATTGTTGAACTAGCCTTTTTTGCGCATCGATCAATTTTTCGATGCGGGGTTTCATCACCTGATATTGTTGTTCATCACTGCCTGTGCTTACGGGACCGGCAATGATCAGCGGGGTACGTGCTTCATCGATTAAGATGCTATCCACCTCATCTACCATCGCATAATGTAGTTTACGCTGCACTTTTTCGCTGGCATTTACGACCATGTTGTCACGCAGGTAATCAAAACCAAATTCATTGTTGGTGCCGTAGGTAATGTCTGCTAGATAGGCGTTTCTTCTGGCTTCACTGTTGGGTGTATGCTTATCGATACAATCTACGGTTAGTCCAAGGAATTCAAAAAGGGTGCCGTTCCATTCACTATCACGACGAGCGAGATAGTCATTTACGGTTACCAGATGTACGCCTTCTCCAGCCAGAGCATTGAGGTAAGCGGGTAGGGTAGATACCAGGGTTTTCCCCTCACCTGTTGCCATTTCAGCGATTTTTCCTTCGTGCAATACGCTACCACCAATGAGCTGCACATCATAATGCACCATATTCCAGGTAACCTGGCCTCCTGCGGCCATCCAGCTCTTCTTGTAATAAACCTGATCTCCATCTATGCGCATGTGTGGACGCGTGGGTGTAAGCGTACGATCTAAATCGGTGGCGGTTGCCTGCACCTCTTCATTTTCTGTGAAGCGGCGGGCAGCCTCTTTAACTACAGCGAAGGCTTCCGGATGAATTTCTTTCAGTGCCTCTTCTATTTGCTGATCTCTTTTTTTGCGCAGTAGATCGATTTCCTGATATAAAGCATCTTTTTCCTGAATATCTGATTCGGGTAATGCATCTGCTTTGGTTTTCAATGACAAGATCTCTTCGTCTGTATCTTTTATCTTCTCCTGGATCCTTTTTTTAAATTCAGTAGTTTTGGCACGAAGGGCATCTGTAGTAAGACTTTTATAGGATTCAAAAAAAGCATTCGCTTTTTCTACAATGGGACTTAGTTTTTGAACATCTTTTTCGCTCTTGCTTCCCCCAAAAATTTTCGATAAAAAACCTATCATGATATGATTGTGTTAAACGGTAATATGATTAAAGTTGATAATAAATAAGTTGCTTCCTGTTATCAGGGTTTGAAAACGCTAATATACAGGTGGACAAAGGTAATAAAACAGGAGGAGTGGTATTTTTAAAATATTAAAGATGTTTTAACTTGCCGGATATTCAAAATTAAGCGTATTGCATAGTTTTCTCCATTCATCATTGCGGTCATACAGATGCGTGCTTTTTATTGTATTGTGGGGTATTCACGGTGAACTTTCGGCTCAGATATCCGGGATCAGTGGAAGGGTTACTGATTCCGCAGGGATAACTGGATTGTCCAATGCTACGGTAAAGATGGTGGAAAAAAACAAGCCGGGGGATACCGTTTCCGTGATTACGAGTGAAAAAGGCCATTTTTTAATCAGGACCATTCCTCAATCTTCCTATACGTTATATATTACTTATTCAGGATATAAGATCTTCAGGAAAAGTTTTTTTCAGCCTTCAGCTGGTGTAAGTTGGATAGATGTGGGAGATATCATGCTGGAGGGAAAATACAAGGAATTACAGGAAGTGGTGGTAGAAGCGCCTCCAATCACCATTAAAGAAGATACTATAGAGTATATGGCTGGGGATTTTCAGGTGAAACCTAATGCTATGACGGAAGATCTGTTGAAGAAATTACCAGGCATACAGGTTGATCGAAGTGGAAATATTACGGCACAGGGTAAGCAGGTAACAAGAATAAAGGTGAATGGAAAAGATTTTTTTTCAGGAGATCCTAAAACGGCATCCCGTGAACTACCGGCTGATATGATCGATAAGGTACAGGTTATAGATGATTATGGCGATCAGGCTTCCTTTTCCGGCATACGAGATGGGGAGGGAGAAAAAGTGATCAATCTTGAATTAAAGAAAGATAAAAATAAAGGCTGGTTTGGGAGAGCACAAGCGAGAGGCGGTACACAGGAGCGATATTTTTCAGGAGGAAATATCAATTATTTTGATAATAAAACACAGGTGTCCCTATTGGGTAACGCCAATAATGTGAATCAGTCTGCCTTCAGTACAGGAGAGTTGCGTGGCTTTGGCGGAGGAAGTGGCGGGGGTATTAACCAGATGAATATGGGGGGAGATGGAATGCGTATGATGGGCGTCAATATGGGCGCAGCAGCAGGGAATCTTTTTAATACAGGTGGAGGACAGAATCAGGACGGTATTACCCGACTACTGGCCGGTGGTTTGAACTTCAGAACGGATTATGGAAAGAAAAATTCTTTTTATGGTAGTTATGTTATAACTGATCGTATCACCAAAACGGACCAGCGATCTAGTCAGCAAAACTTACTTACCGAATCTGTTTTTACCAATAATACCCAACAAAATACAAGCAATCAGCAAACTACCCATCGGATCTTTTTCAATGCAGAGGTTTGGATCGATTCTTTTAATTATCTGAAGATTTCTCCCAATATATCCTTTCAGAAAAACGAAAATTTTTTATCTAATGATTTTTCTATTTTTAAAACGGGAAATGAACTTTCTCAGAAGGGATTCAACAGGGATACACTAGACAGTAACCGGCCCAGTGTAAGAACGTCTATATTATGGAATCATCGTTTCAGAAAAAAGGGAAGAAACTTCTCCTTGAATACGGATTGGGGCTGGAATGAATTTAATTCATCACAATGGCGAGATAATGAAACCGGCTTTTTTCTTCAGGATCCTAATGGTTTGAAGATTCAGCAACTGCAAAATGTATCTCAATCTAATCTGGGCAATTCAATCAGCCTGCGGGCAGTCTATACAGAGCCATTGATGAAGGATCGATTTCTGGATCTCAGTTATCAATTGAATCATAATTATGTATTGAATGACAGAAGTACCTTTTCCGATCTCAATCAGACTGGATCATTTACATTCATTCCGGGATTAAGTAATGGGTTTGAAAATAATTTTAATTTTTCCCGTTTGGGTGCCGGACTTCGTACGGTAAAAAAGAAATATAATTATACGCTTGGCTTGTTATTTCAACCCGTTGTTTTAAGAGGGTATAGTCTTGATAAAGACAGTAGCTATCGCCCAATACGAAATCAAAATATTTTTCCCGTAGCGAGGTTCGTATATAATTTTTCGAAGGCACACTCTATTAATTTTTCTTATAATGGATCTGCTCAGCAGCCTTCTTTTACACAATTGCAGCCGGTACGAGATGTTACCAATCCACAATATCAGCAAGAAGGAAACCCTTTGCTGACGCCAGCAATCACACATGCATTTAATGTGAGTTATAACAAATTCAATTTTAGTACGGGCAGAGTTTTGTTTACCAATCTTAGTTTTTCTTTTTTCAATGATCAGATCGTTAATAATTCAATCAGTTTAAAAGATATTAATGGTAATGCAACCGGAGCGCAACTGGTACGCCCGGAAAATGTGAATGGAGCCTTTAATATGAATGCATTTTATTCTTACAGTTATCCCTGGGCCAACAGAAAATATGTGCTTACGTTTTTAGGTACCTTAAATTATAATAACAATATCAATCTGATTGATTCCATCCGAAATACAGGAAGGACATGGTTGATCTTACAAGGGTTGAATTTTGATTTTAACTATAAAGAATGGCTGGAGATCAGTTTTGCGGCAAGATATAATCTCAATAAAGTAAACTACTCCTTGAAGGAATTTGATGCACAATTTCAAGAGAGTTGGACTTTCAGCAATGATATTAAATTGTATTTACCCCAAAGTTGGGTAATGAGCATGGAATTTGATTACACATTGAATGCCGGTCTTGCTCAAAGTGTAGGACGGAATGTTGCTTTATGGAATCTGTCGTTGGAAAAGCCTTTTACCTCTAAGAAAAATGTGATCCTTCGTGTAGAGGCTTTTGATCTGCTGAATCAGAATGTTAATGTGAGTCGTAATGTTACTGCCAATCTCATTAGTGATAATAGGGTGAACCGGCTTACGCAGTATTTTATGCTGGGGATAGAATATCGCTTAAAAAGATTTAAAGGACAGAGGAGTGGGGGTAAAAATTAATTATGGATAATTGAAGATTTACAGATACTGGCTTATCTGATTAATGTAACCGTTCCTTTTTGAAAATGTTTTTTGCCGGTAAAATCAACGCCTTGCACAATCCATACATATATGCCAGGTTCCTGAGCTGATCCCTTATAGGTTCCATCCCAGCCTTTGCCGGGAATGTTTGTAGCAAAAATTTCATTGCCCCAGCGATTATAAATTTTAAAGAAATCAAATTGTGTGATTCCCGTTGGTATGGGTCGGAAAACATCATTTAGTCTGTTATTATCAGGAGTAAATGCTGTAGGAACTAAAAATCCGGGCTGTACTTTAAAAACTTTTATCTGTATGGTGTCGAAGGCGAAACATCCTTCCGGTGTAGCTACTTTTACCACATATCTGAATGCCTCATTGGGATCATTAAATACAGCGACAGGATTACTAATATTCGGATTATTTAAGAAAGAAGAAGGAAGCCATGTATATACATTCCCGCCGCTTGCATTTAACTGAAGGGGCTGGCCTACAATTACTGAAGTATCATTGCCGGCATTCGCCAGTACCTGAGGAACTACGCGCACCCCTACTGTATCTGAAACGGGTTTGGGACAGCCATTGGTGGAGGTGCCGGTAAGTATATATGCCTGCGTAGACAACGGTTTGGCATTGGTAATTAATTGAGTAGGAGCAGAAAGATCCGGTGAGGGGGTCCACCGCCAGTTTGTAGCATTCCCCGATCCACGCAAAATGGCATTACTATTGAAACAAATGCTTGTGTCATTTCCTGCGCTTACCGTTGGATATGGTGCGGTAGTGACTCGCAGATCAACGCTATTGGAGCAACTTCCGATCGTGGCTGTCAATTTGAAATCATTGGTTCCTGCAGGAGGAATGAGTTTTGTGTTTTTTACGGTAGGGTTGATAAAGGACCCGGCCGGCGTCCAACTAAATCGTAAACCATCGCTTTCAGGAATAAGTTGTAAAGTGTCGCCCAGGCATATGGTTGTGTCTCTCAAAGGTAATAGCAGTACGAATTTTTTTACTACTACTTTCAGAGAGTCGGTGCTTGTACAACCCGGACCGGATGTGAGTGTGGCATAATAGGTAGTGGTCGTATCAGGTGAAACAACAGGATTAGAAATATTGACATTGTTGATGGATATATTGGGAGACCAAGACCATGTTCCGGTTCCTGTACCGGAAAGTTGTAATCGGTCATTGATACAGATGGTTGTATCATTGGTAATATTGAGGGCCGGCTTATCGGTTATCGATATGGTTTTGGTAATGGTATCCAAGCATCCTTTATCACTGCCTACGATCAGATTTACATTGTAATTGCCCGTATTGTTATAAACATACTGCGGGTTTTTAAGCAGGGATGTGTCAGCAAGAGAATTGTTGATACCAAAATCCCAAAACCAATAATTGGGTTTGCCGTAATTGGATCGGGTTGCATCTTCAAACTGAACAGGAGCATTTTTACATCCGGGAGAAAATTTCATATCGGGGAAGAAACCCGGATAGATAAAATAGGTACTGGATGCACTATCCGCACAGAAGCTTTCTTTGTTAATGATTAATTTGATCTTATATGTACCTGTGTCAGGGAAAGTAAAGGTGGGTGAAGGGAGGATGGACGTATCATTTGATATGCCAGGAATTCCAAAATCCCAAAACCAGGTTTGAATCAAAGAAGAATTGGTGAGGTTGGCAAATGTTTTGGTATAGGTATCGCATCCTCTTTCATCAATATTTAAAGTTGCCTGAGCGATTTGACAGGGAGAAATACGAATGATAAAATCTTTCCTGTGTTCTGATATGGGTGTACCATTGCGCCATTCCGTTACGCATACATTCACAACAAAATAGGAAAGCCCGATCGGATTTACAATCCCATCCGGAGCAATACCTTCAATCAATCCATTTTGCGGGAGAATAGATACATTGTTGCCTAGCGGATTGGCCCCCGAAAAATTATTTTGATAATTCATCGGTGTATAGGGTGGTGCAAAGGGTTTTCTTATGGCTGCATTGGTGATGCCGATACTATTATAAGCTTCACAGAATCTATAACTTAATGAATCGCCATCAGGATCTGTGGCAGAAAAGGGTAATGTGAATTTTCTGTTTCTGCAAACCAGTATTGTATCCCTGATATCGAATACAGGACTTGAATTATAGCGTGTGCCAACGGCAAGTGAGCCAGGTATGTTGGCCAAATAAGTTGCACCTGCATTTACTCCATTAATGTTGGAAAGTCCATTGGCACGGCAGCAGGATTGAAAGGATACAGTATAACCTTCATCGTTGATAGGCAGTTCTACAATTTGTGTATAGGTTCCGATCTGATAACATACAGGGGGTGCATTCTGAATGCAGGCTCCCGGATTAAGCAGATTCAATTCTGCAAAATCGGTTCTGCCTACCGGCACACTATCTAAGTAAGGGGTATTGCTTCCATTTCTGAAAATACCTAATACCACCAGGGTAGGAAGATCGGCAGTTTGTGTTCCTCCACCTCCGGCAATGGGATTGCAGTCTCTGAAAAGACGTAGAGAGATTTCGTATCTCGAAGTGCCGGGATTTGTTCCTGCCCCCAGATATCTGTAATATAATTCTCCTCCCGAAATATGTGCTGCTTTACTATCGATGTGTGCACAAAGAAATAAAATGGTCAGACATAGTCCGGATATGACAATGCGAAAAGGGGATATATATGACAGGTGTAAAGACATTAAATAAGTCTTCAAAGTTACTTCAACGAAACCAATGATATCCTAATTAGTTTATTGTCGGATCAGTTTATGATTTTCAGCAGACCCATTTTCAAATAACAAGTGTATGTAATAGATACCCGCTTTCCATTCATGTACTGAAATGCGATAAGGGGTTGTATGAATATTTATAGCTGAGAAGATCCTCTGACCCAGTTGATTGCTGATACTTAATTCTTTAATTTTTGGGGATATTCCTGATAGGGTAACATGGGTGCTAACCGGATTCGGAAATACCTGTAAGGATATAAATTTATGATCCACCCGAACGGTATTGGAATAGATGGTATTGCCGTTGGATAGAATCGCTTTCAGTCGATAGAATGACGAGCCTGCAGGCTGGGTACCGTTATATGCATACTGCATATTAGTTTGGCAGGATTCCAGATCCTTTACGGGAAATTGAAGAATATTATGGAATGTAAATCCGTCTCTGCTTTGTTCTACATAAACAGCAGCATGGATACAAGCGCGTGATAAGTGCCAGTTGAGTTGATCTGTATTATTTAATCGGGTTGCCCGTAGTGTTATAGGGGTCTCATTGAGGGTTGCTGTTGCCATCGTGGGGCTGGCAAGGGTGAATGTGCCGTAATTGGTAATCGGGTCTTTGGAGGTTACCCATCCGAAGGTTTGAGTGGGTCCTGGACCAGGTGTATTATTCCCATCGTTATATCGGTTGGTCCACTGGTCGGGAGTAGTGGATGTGAGCCAGTTGGTTACCACTAAAGAATCTGTTTTTTTAAAAGCACAGCTTCTGCCATAGGCCCAGCTCAGCGTAAGTTTTACATCTGTGCTGGCTCCTGCTTTGTTGAAGTGCCAGTATTCACAGGTGCTCACGTCGTAATTAGGGGTAGTAAGTGTAGCATCTTTACTGGTTGTGGTATAGGTTGGATTGGGACTGGATCCTTTATAGCAGGCAGAATAGGAATCGCCGATATTAGCAGGGGTTGATATTTGAACCGGTGCGTATTTATAGGTTGTGCTTTGTTTTTCTCCGATTGGGAAAGTAAAAGCATCATTTCCGATTTTAGTTATCACACCATTTACAAATCGTGTATTACCTGCACCAGTTACAGAGGCACCATCGTTTAAGGTAATGATGGCAGATCCTGTTGTGGATTCGTTACAGGATGTTGTATTCAGAAGTCCGTTATCAATGCTAAAAATAAGAGTTCCATTTATGCTTCGGGATTCATGAAGGGTGACACTTCCCGGGTTATTGAT
>JBKCGY010000312.1:0-2344 GCA_046303015.1 Bacteroidota bacterium
ATTGTATCAGAAGGGCATGGAGCGCCTTATGAAGGCCCCTATTTTTATCGATGACTCTGCAGCCTTGAATATCTTTGAACTTCGTGCCAAGGCCCGCAGATTGCGTAATAAGCATAATGTGGGTTTAATCATCATCGACTATCTGCAATTGATGAGTGGGTCCGGTGATAACAGAAATTCCAATCGTGAACAGGAGATCAGTAACATTTCCAGAAACCTAAAAGGGCTTGCAAAAGAATTGAATATTCCCATCATCGCTTTGTCGCAGTTGAGTCGTGAAGTGGAAAAGAGAAAAGACGGTAATAAGATTCCTCAGCTGAGTGATCTGCGTGAATCGGGTGCTATCGAGCAGGATGCGGATATGGTAATGTTTTTATACCGACCGGAGTATTATGATATTACCACCAATGAATTTGGTGATTCCAATAAAGGGGAAACCCATGTGCGTATAGCCAAGCACAGAAACGGTTCTCTCGAAACCATCAAGTTGCGGGCCTTACTTCATATTCAAAAATTCATTGAAGATGATTTTGATACGCCGGGCGGCACTCCGCATCCGGGGGGTAATTTCCGCCCTGTTACTCCGGAAGAAAATTCTCGTTTATTCATTCAGAAAGGTAGTCGCATGAATGATGCCGCTTTTGATGATGAAGTTACTTTTTGATATTAGGTAGCATTGCTATGATGTCATTACCAATCTTCTATATTGATCAGGATCATTTTGATGATGATTTATTGACGCTGAGTGAAGAAACATCCAAACATGTGGTACAGGTATTACGCATGAAAGAAGGAGCCCGCTTACATCTTACGAATGGGAAAGGTTTATTACTAACGGTATCCATAACCGAAGCACATAAGAAAAAGACACTTGTTAAAATTACAGATCGCAACCAAGCTACTACATCAGAGAGAAAGATTTGTATAGCTATCTCACTTTTAAAAAACCCATCTCGACTGGAATGGTTTTTGGAAAAAGCAGCTGAGTTGGGTGTATATCAGATTATCCCTTTATTATGCGAGCGCACAGAAAAGATGCAGTTCAGGAAAGATCGCGCACAACAGATATTGATCAGTGCCATGCTGCAAAGCAGACAGACCTTTCTTACACATCTGCATGATCCGGTGAAGACAGAAGCTTTTTTTAGATCTGATCTGATTGCAACATTTGATCAGAAGTGGATCGCACACTGCGAAGAAGGAAACAAGCGAATGGTTTCGGAAGTAGCAGCAGTTGGAAAAAATATCATCATGCTGATAGGTCCGGAAGGGGATTTTACGGAAAAGGAAATTAGTGATGCCATAAGGCAAGGATTTCAGCCCGTTTCATTGGGGAATACAAGATTAAGAACGGAAACCGCCGCCTTAACGGCGGCGGCTTTTCTCTGCATTCAATAGCCGTGTTGGTTCTCAGGAATATAATTCAGTAATTAATTCACTACCTTATTCGCACAACTGCTGCTGGCAAACGCTTCAGGTTTCGCTTTAAACGCAAATCCCATCCCCAATATATAACCTGTCGCTTCTCTTAACGCTTCATTACTTTTGAAATTCGGATTGGTATTGATATCGGCATGCACTTCCATATCTACCTCATAATTCGTAAAAAGATCACATAACTCATACGCAATCTCAATACTTTTCGCCACTTCCACCAGCATTCTCTCCTTAATGGAATAAGGCTGTTTGGTTTTTTCATTATGAATGAACATAAATCCACCACTGCCTTCTCTCAAAAAAACAATCACAGTGGCAAATTCTGTTTCATGTCCTTTTACCTGACTGTCGGTACCAATACATACTTTCAGCCGATGTCCTTTTTCAAATTCTCTGAGAATAGCTTTATGCACTTCCTCTTTAATGGGAAGATCGATGGCTTCGCCGTTGAATTTTCTCCAATACATAAAAAGGGGGTTTCTGTAAGTTACAGAAACTTTCATCCTCAATGTCCCTATGTTGATCAGGATCTTATTAACAATTGGGGAAAACAAAGGATGTTGTCCGTCTCGCCAAAGGCGAGTCTGTTGTCATGTTGTCGGTGTTGTCTTCGTTGTCTTTGTTAGTACTGTCCGGTTCTCAGCATAACAAGCGTACACGCATCCATTGTGCTAATGCCGGCTTGCTTTGCCAGTGCGACTAACTCGGGATTCTCGGTTCCCGGATTAAAAATGATGCGATTGGGTTTGAGCTCCAGTAAATAATCGTAATACGATTTTTGAAAGGTTGGGTTGATATATAAGGTTACTGTATCTATATCCGTTTCATGCGCCGGATTTTTTTGAATGGAAACACCTGCCACTTCACCTTCTTTTTTACCAATGGCAATAACAGGATGTCCGGCTTC
>JBKCGY010000313.1:0-3055 GCA_046303015.1 Bacteroidota bacterium
ATGAAATGACCGCTGTCTTTTACCCCTGCACTTCTTTTCAATTTACTTTCCAGCAGATCTCCTAATGTGCCGGTGACCGAAGCGATCAGCGCTATGGCTGCAAAATGTTTGCCTGATTCGGTGGTGAAAAAATAAAATCCAATTATATATCCGATTACAACTGAAAGAATAATGCCTCCTATGGTTCCCTCCCATGTTTTTTTGGGAGATACAGGTGATAGGGGCGTTTTCCCAATGAAAGACCCCACGATATAAGCCATGGTATCATTGATCCAGATAGCACCGATTAATATAAGGGGAACCCATTTACCTGCAAGCATTGCCAGTGACCGCAAAAAAGAAGTGGAGTTTTCACTGTCTGCATCTAACCAAAGCGCTCCGCTTCGTATATGCATCAGCAAGGCAAAAGATAAAGAGAGATAGATCAAGCCGATTGAAGCGCGCATCAAAGATCTTGCGCCGGCTTTTATGGAAAATAATCCTCCCGTTACCAACGCAATCGATCCACCCACAAGTAAGATGATTCCTGTCTTATCAAAGATTTCATTTTCAATAGCCTTTTGATACATCCAAAAAGAAAACCCCCATCCGACTAATAATAATCCTGCTTTGTAAAGAGAATGAAGCGAGGAATAAGACGGTAAGATTTTTTGGTTGAGGCGGTGATATTCGATCCAGCAGCCGGCATGAACGATAGAGAAGAGTACAAAAAAAATCCACTCATTCCACAGTAAACCTGTTAGCATGATCGCCACAAAGAATAATGCAGTGGTTGCACGCGTGCGGAACACAGACCAGTTCATACTCATGCGGAAGTATTTGGATCTTCGGTAACAGCGATGCTATCTTCAACTACTTTCGTTGTTGAAATATCACGCAAGTGTTTGAATAAATAAAAGACGAGGATCAGACTTGCCAGTCCCGCCCACCAGGGCGCCGAGTCACCCACTTCGGTATCAATAGGTTTTCCCTTCAGTGTTTGTCCGTACAGGACAGTTACCATCAGTGCATTATTGAAAAAGTGTGCGGCGATGCTATACCAGAGATTGCCCGTATAATAGAAAATTCCGCCCAGCATCATACCGAGGGCCACGCGTGGTAAAAATCCATACCACGAAAAATGAATGGCACTGAAAATAAAAGAAGTAATGGTAATCACCAGCCAGGGATGCACAAACCATCTTCTGAAGATCTGTTGCATTGAACCACGGAAAAAAGTTTCTTCTACAAGAGCCGGCGTAAGCGCGATAACCAGCAAGGCTATCACATAATCAAGGGGAGATTTAAAGACAGCGATCTTTTTGATCTGCTCCATATAATCGGATTCCATGGAGTCGAATATTTTTTTGAGCGAAGGGGCGATCGGAATCCATTTATTTACTTCGGCAAGAAAACCTACTAGCGGCAATACCGAAAGCATGATGGCAACGGATATAAATACCCTTCGGGCTTTGAACGAAGATTGAAAACCCAATTCTTGCATCGGCTTACCTCTGCGCAAATTTGCGGCCATATAAGCGGGAATAAAAAACATGAAGATGGTAGATACAACCTGAATCATCATGAAGGCATTCAGATTTTCCGGTTTTAACAGATCGGTCTGCATGCTTAAAATGGACTGCCCGGTCATAATCAACCAGATAATTAAACTTACAAGAACAGAGGCAATAGTTCCGCCTAACCAGAATAAAATGAGATAAAAAAGTTCTTTTGAGGGCTTGGGCTGAGGTCTTTCGTAATACTCGGTCATAAAACTGATTGAAACTGTCTAATTTTGTGGGCTATTATCATGGTAAAGATAGGTAACATATCCCTTCCCGAATTTCCTTTATTACTCGCTCCAATGGAAGATGTGAGTGATCCTCCCTTTCGTGCGGTTTGCAAAGACAATGGAGCCGATCTTATGTTCAGCGAATTTATTTCCAGCGAAGGATTGATAAGAGATGCGATCAAGAGTCGACAGAAGTTGGATTTTGAAGAGGAGGAAAGACCGTTCGGCATTCAGATCTTCGGAGGCGATGAAGAGGCATTGGGGTTAAGTGCCAAGATATGCGAAACGGTACAGCCTGATCTGGTGGATATCAATTTCGGTTGCCCGGTAAAAAAAGTAGCGATGAAAGGCGCCGGTGCCGGCGTGCTGAAAGATATTGACCTGATGGTTCGGTTAACCGAGGCCGTTGTAAAATCCACCTCGCTGCCGGTGACGGTAAAAACAAGGCTGGGATGGGATGACAACTCAAAGAATATTGAAGAGGTAGCAGAGCGATTGCAGGATGTGGGTGTAAAAGCCTTAAGTATACATGGCCGTACGCGCGCGCAGATGTATAAGGGAGAGGCCGACTGGACGCTAATCGGAAAAGTGAAGAACAATCCGCGTATACAGATTCCGATTTTCGGGAACGGAGATATCAACTCCCCCGAAAAGGCATTATTATATAAGAACCGATATGGGGTGGATGGCGTTATGATTGGCCGCGCTGCCATCGGCTATCCATGGATATTCAACGAGATCAAACATTTTATGCAAACCGGCACCCACCTCCCCCCTCACACCATCGAACAAAGAGTGGAAGTATGTCGTAAGCACCTGCATAAGTCATATACCTGGAAGGGTCCACGCATCGGCATTTTTGAGATGCGCCGTCACTATGCCAACTATCTGAAAGGTATGCCCAACATCAAAGAATACCGCAGTAAGTTGGTTACTTTAGAGCAACTTGAAGAAATTGATGCAGTACTGGATGAGATCCTGCGCAATTTTAAAGGATTCGAATTTACCCCTGCCCCCATCGACCTCCCCGATTATCATGTAAACTGTCCGGTGAACTAGGGTTGAGGGTTGTAAGTTGATGGTTGTGGGCTAAAGATTTGATTTACAGGCTCAGGTCTCCTAACCTGTGCCTAAGCGTTACTTGCTCTAATTGCGATTTCTGTTGCGTCAACCTTCCTGTCCGGATAATATGTGAAATAAGACAATCGTTGAATTAATAATCGAGCTTAAGAGAAATGATTCTTTAACACAGAGACACGGAGTCTCAGAGCCACAAAGAGCGTC
>JBKCGY010000314.1:0-3911 GCA_046303015.1 Bacteroidota bacterium
CTTTCCTTTAACAGTTCGTTTTAGAATTGGGAACTGCTTGCGGATGTTTTGAATGTCGAATAATATTTTTTCTTTTGTCATTATTATTTAAATACTTTAAAACATAGAAACAAAAGCTTATAAATTTTAATGTTACTTTCTTTGTCATTGCTACAAAGAAAGTAACCAAAGAAAAATCTAGGCAAACCCGATCGCTCCGCGCGTTCTGCCTGGCCAGCGCCACACACTGTGACACCATCATCCTGCTTGTCCCGTAGCGAAGCGTAAACGGGGAGCGTTAACGAATAAGTCCCGATTTATCGGGAGGCTCTCACATTAACGTCAAAATTCAAAAGGCAAAACCCAAAAGTTTATTGGTTTTGACCTTTGCCTTTTAACTTAATTACACTAAAATTTATATCCTAATCGCTCAGCAATCTGCTCTTCTGCATACTTTCTGATTGGCTCCAGCTCTAACTTCTCTAAAATCTCCCCCGCAAAAGCATACAACAATAAAGCTTTGGCAGCCTGCTCACCTACCCCACGAGCGCACAGATAAAACAATGCTTCTTCATCCAATCGGCCTATGGTACATCCGTGCGAACATTTCACGTCATCAGCAAAAATCTCCAGCTGAGGCTTTGTATTCACCGTAGCTTCATTACTCAACAAAACATTTTTATTACTTTGATAAGCATTTGTTTTTTGAGCATCTTGTCTTACAAAAATCTTTCCATTAAACACTGCTGTTGCCTTTTCGTCAATAATACCCTTATACAATTCATTACTGAAAGAATTCGGCTGCACATTATCAACAATGGTATGATTATCAATATGTGTTTCACCTTTCACACAATACAAACCATACATGTGACTTTCACAACCCGGAGCTTCCAGAATAAAATTCAGATTATTACGAATCATACCGCCATTTAACGTCAGCGTAACCGAATTCACTTTACTTACGCCTACCTGACGAATATGTGTTGTCTTAACACAATTACTATGACTGTCCTCGTTCTGAATTTTATAGATATGCAGTTGTGCATTTTCTTCTACAACAATCTCAGCAATCCGATTAATGAATGAGTCGTCCGCTCCTAATGTAATCTCCTCTTCAACAAAAAACACTTCCGCATTCACACCAATATGAATGAGTGTGCGTGGCTGGGACAAAATCTTCGAATTTCTTGCATCATTGATATAGTAGCAGTAAACTGGATGACTGAGCTTTTTATTTTTCTTTACCGAAATAAATAAGCCCTCATAAGCAACTACATTGTTCATAGCGTTAATACCATCTTTATGGTATTTGGCACTATGACCCAGATGCTGATCAACGATCGATTTATATTCTCCTTTAACGGCTTCACTTAATGGCAGAATATCCAATTCATCTTTTGGCGAAAGAATTTTAGATAACTCAGCATGATATACCCCATTGACAAAGACCAATTCATTGGCGGTTTCATGCCCGGGCAGCCTAATTGCATCAACATCTTTTTTTGAAAGACCAGTTGGCTCAATGGCATAATGATATTCTTTGTTAAGCACACCTGCTATACGGGTATACTTCCACTCCTCATGCTTTACTGTCGGTATACCTTCCTGGTCCAATACCTGCAAACCACTTTTAAGCAATGCTTGTAGACTTCCATTTCCTGAAAAAGGATTGGCTTGTATTTTATTTTTTATAAGTTCTTTTACGTCAGACATGGATTATAATTTTATGCTTCTACACTTTCTCCTAATTCTTCTTTAATGAAATCATATCCTTTCTCTTCCAATTCGAGAGCCAATTCTTTACCTCCGCTCTTCACGATTTTCCCTTTGTATAATACATGAACATAGTCAGGAACGATATAATCCAGTAATCGCTGATAGTGGGTAATCACCAGGAAAGAACGATTACCATCCCGAAGTTTATTAACTCCTTCAGCTACAATTCTCAACGCATCAATATCCAATCCGCTATCCGTTTCATCCAGTATAGCCAGTGCAGGTTCAAGCATGGCCATTTGAAAGATTTCGTTCCTCTTTTTTTCTCCGCCGCTGAACCCTTCATTTAGAGAACGAGTGAGTAATGACTGATCTATTTCAACCAACTTCATTTTCTCTTTCATCTTCTTTAAAAACTCAACCGCATCCATTGGCTCCAGCCCTTTATACTTACGCACTTCATTTACAGCTGTTTTGATAAAGTTGGTTGTGCTCACTCCGGGTATTTCGATGGGATATTGAAAAGCCAGAAACAAACCTTCCCTGGATCGATCTTCAGGAGACAATTCCAGTAAATCTTTTCCGTTGAACTCAACTTCTCCTCCGGTTACTTCATAATCCGAACGTCCGGCTAAAACAGAAGCCAAGGTTGATTTACCGCTTCCGTTGGGTCCCATGATCGCATGTACTTCACCGGGTTTAATATCCAGATTAATTCCTTTTAGAATCTCTTTTTCTTCAATCCTTGCTTGTAAGTTTTTAATTGATAACATGATATTATTAATTTATTTATTAACCAACACTTCCTTCTAACGATATCGCCAATAATTTCTGCTCTTCCACCGCAAATTCCATAGGCAACTGATTCATCACTTCTTTTGCAAAACCATTGATGATTAAAGCGACTGCTGTCTCCGTATCCAATCCTCTTTGGTTACAATAGAAAATCTGATCTTCTCCGATCTTGGAAGTCGTTGCTTCATGCTCTACCTGAGCCGTATTATTCTTTACTTCTATATAAGGAAAGGTATGCGCTCCGCACTTATCGCCCAGCAACAAACTATCACACTGAGAAAAATTACGCGCATTGACTGCATTCGGTGCCACCTTCACCAATCCTCTGTATGAATTATGACTAAACCCTGCAGAAATCCCTTTTGACACTATACGACTCTTCGTGTTTTTTCCAAGGTGAATCATTTTGGTTCCGGTATCCGCCTGCTGATGATTATTGGTTACGGCTACACTATAAAATTCACCGACACTATAATCACCTTTTAAAATCACAGATGGATATTTCCAGGTTACCGCACTTCCTGTTTCGACCTGTGTCCATGAAATTTTCGAATGTGCTCCCGCACAGATACCACGCTTCGTCACAAAATTGTAAATACCACCCTTCCCTTCTTTATCGCCGGGATACCAGTTTTGTACCGTAGAATATTTCACTTCTGCATTATCCATTGCCACAATTTCAACAACAGCAGCATGCAACTGATTTTCATCGCGCTGAGGTGCAGTACATCCTTCCAGGTAACTGACATAAGATCCTTCTTCGGCTACAATCAGCGTTCTTTCAAACTGACCGGTACCCGATGCATTGATACGGAAATAGGTACTCAACTCCATCGGACATTTAACACCCTTGGGAATATAACAGAAACTTCCGTCACTGAATACTGCGCTATTTAAAGCAGAATAAAAGTTATCTGTAACAGGGACTACAGAACCTAACCATTTTTTTATCAATTCAGGATGTTCCTGAACGGCTTCGCTCATACTACAGAAAATGATACCCATCTCTGCCAACTGAGTTTTGAAGGTAGTTGCAACAGAAACAGAATCAATGACCGCATCTACAGCCACACCGCTCAATCGTTTTTGTTCATCCAATGAAATGCCCAATTTTTCAAAAGTGGCTCTTAGCTCAGGATCTACTTCATCCAGACTATTCAACACCTTTTTTTGTTTGGGGGCACTGTAAAATTTAATGGCCTGAAAATCTACATCAGGATACGTAACATTAGGCCAGCGGGGCACTTCCATTTTCTGCCACTGACGAAAGGCTTTTAAACGCCATTCCAGCATCCATTCCGGCTCATTTTTTTTGGCACTAATAAACCTTACGATATCCTCATTTAATCCCGGAGGAGCCTCATCTGCTTCAATATTGGTGACCCATCCGTACTTGTACTCACTGAGCGCTGTCTGCT
>JBKCGY010000315.1:0-10125 GCA_046303015.1 Bacteroidota bacterium
TATTGCTGCTTTTCTTTCCTCAGTCATTTACCGGAGTATGTACAAATGAATTATGTTCTGTTCGTGATGATATTTCGAAATATGAAAATGCAGATGCACAGGTTTTAGCTGTTTCTGTAGATTCAGTTTTTACTTTGAACAAATTCAAGCAGGAGCAAAACCTTAATTTTAATTTATTGAGTGATTTCAATAAAGAAACCGCTACTGCTTATGGAGCTATTTATGACAATTGGATTCTGGACATGAAAGGTGTTGCCAAGCGCAGCGCTTTTGTTATTGACAGAGAAGGGGTTATTCGTTATGCTGAAGTGCTTGAGAATCCCGGAGATCTTCCCAATTTTGAAGCGATCAATCAGGTGCTTTCAGATATTGCCTGATTCTTATAGAGTTATATCATGATCAGCCGTTTACAAAAATAAACGGCTGATTTTTTAAGTAGTTAGATCAAAAATTGGAAGAAATAAAAAAAGATTATAACTTCAAGCTGTTGAAAAAACTATATTTTATATCCTTATTCATTTTGGTTTGTGCTTTTTGTGCAAAAGCACAAACCCAATCATCTTCAATTACATCCATCGGATCTAATAATGTAAAATTTTTCCCTAATCCTGCTATCACTATTATTCATTTCGATTTCTCTGAAAATATCGATCTGAAAAATTCTACTTTTAAGATCTTTAGTTTTATTGGTAAAAAGATCTTCGAGACAAATCAATTACGCCAAAGAACGGTGGTTAATCTCAATGATTTCTCAAGGGGAGTTTACATATTTCAACTTATAGACAGAACCGGCAAGGTGCTTGAAAGCAGCAAGTTTGTAGTGCAAAAATAATCAGCAGATTCTTTACGATTTATCCTTCTGTCAAATCCTTTAATCAACTTGGGTAATCTTAATAAGATTTGTGGGCAGATGTTGTGACACCGGCGTGCTCCCTGTGTTTACGACAGTATCGCCACTCTTTATAAATCCTCTAGCCTTCAAAATGTCTATTTGATCAGCAATGATATTGTCTACACTTTCTTCTTCGGCATAGAAAAAAGCACGCACTCCCCAACTCAGACTCAGTTGGTTCACAAGGCTTTTTTCCTTTGTAAAAATAAATAAGGGAGAACGCGGTCTGAATGAACTCAGCATAAATCCGGTATACCCACTCTGGGTCATGCCGATTAGTGCATCTGCTTTTGTATCTTTTGATATTTCACAAGCATTATAACACAAGGCATCACTTAAGAAAGAAGGAGAGTGAGGTTGTGGTTTAAGATCTTCTTCTCTGTCGTAGTAGTAATAACTGCTTGATTCCACTTCTTTAATGATCTTACACATTGTAGAAACCACTAATGCTGGGTGATTGCCTGTAGCGGTTTCCCCGCTTAACATAACGGCATCGGCTCCTTCAAGTACAGCATTCGCTACATCCGTGATTTCACTCCGGTTGGGTTTTACCCGATCGATCATACTCTCCATCATCTGTGTGGCAACAATAACCGGTTTTGCACGGTGAATACATTTTCTGATAAGTTCTTTCTGGATCAAAGGAACTTTTTCAACTGGCAACTCAACACCCAGATCACCTCGTGCGATCATAATACCATCGCTTTTCAGAATAATCTCACGAATATTAGTTAAAGCCTCAGGCTTTTCGATCTTAGCGATGATCTTGCTCTTACTGTTTTTTTCTTCCAGCTTTGCGCGAAGGATCTCAATATCTTGTACATCTCTTACAAAAGAGAGGGCAACCCAATCCAGTTTTTGCTCAATAATAAAAGCAAGATCTTCTAAGTCTTTTTCGGTTAATGCGGGAAGAGAAATTTTAGTGTCGGGGAGATTAATTCCTTTTTTTGAGGATAATTTCCCTCCCAGAGTTACTTCTACCTGTACATCATTGTTGGGTTTGATGCCCACTACTTTTACTTCCAGTTTGCCATCATCAATCAAAATAATATTGCCAGGAACCACATCTTTATGCAGGTTTGGGTAGGAGACATAAATCCTTTCCAGATTACCGACTACTTTTTCATTGGTAAAAGTGAGAATATCGCCTTCCTTCACTTCAATACCTCCACCTTCCATTTCGCCTACTCTTAATTTGGGTCCTTGCAGATCTCCCAGAATGGATATATTGAAAGGCTGCGTTTTATTGATATTTCTGATATGTTCAATGATCTTTGCTTTATCGTCGTGAGCTCCGTGAGAGAAATTCAAACGAAATACATTCACGCCCGCTTTTACCAGTTCCAATAATTTATCATAGGTGTCACAAGCTGGCCCCACTGTAGCTACGATTTTAGTTCTGTGTGTAGAGTGCTGGATCCCCTCTTCATTATTCATATCCGTATGGAGATACTTACCTATATTTTTTGACATAATATTAAATTAGTTGTTAACTGGCCAGGATCTTAACGATCTTAAGCCATTCAGGATTTACTTTTTGTTTTGCCTTAACCGCTTTATCAAGAGGGGTGTAATGCAGTTTATTATTCACAATGCCAATCATTTGATTATACTTTCCTTCTAGCAAGGATTCTACGGCAGCATAACCCAACCGGCTTGCAATCACTCTGTCTAAACAACTCGGAGAACCACCTCGTTGTATATGACCTAAAATACAGACTCTTGTGTCAATATTGCCTACTCTTTCATTCAATAATTTAGCCAGCTCATTGGCTCCGCCAATTTCATCTCCTTCTGCGACTACGATCATATTCACCAATTTCTTTCTGCGCTCTTTCTCTACCAATGACTCGACAACCGCTTCAATATCAGTTTTGGTTTCAGGAATAAGAATATGTTCAGCGCCGGTTGCAATTCCGCTGTGAAGGGCGATGTAGCCGGCATCTCTTCCCATCACTTCAATAATAAACATACGGTCGTGTGCGTCTGCTGTATCCCGGATCTTGTCTATGGCATCCACAGCAGTATTCACCGCCGTGTCGAAACCAATGGTGAAGTCCGTTCCGGCAATATCTTTATCAATGGTACCGGGCAAACCTATACAGGGAATATCAAATTCATTGGAAAATTTTTGTGCCCCTCTGAAACTTCCGTCCCCGCCGATGATTACGAGTCCGTCAATTTCATGCTTTTTTAAATTCTCGTAGGCAATTTTTCTGCCCTCCGGTTCCATAAATTGTTTGGAACGTGCCGTTTTGAGAATGGTACCTCCTCTCTGAATAATATTAGCAACACTTCTGGAATGCATAGGAATGATATCATTTTCAATCATCCCCTGATAGCCGCGCATGATACCGAAAACCTCCATTTTGTGGTATATGCCTGTTCTCACAACAGCCCTGATGGCGGCATTCATGCCCGGAGAGTCTCCACCGGAAGTAAGGACGCCAATCTTATTGACTTTTTTCATTTGTTATACCGGATCTTATGTGAATCGATTGATTTGTTTTTGCGGCCACAAAACTACGGATTTGACCTCATAACGATTGTTCGTAATGTGAATAATAGATTCATTTTTTACTTTTTTATAATACTTTAAAAAATAATTCGGGTCCTGATCGTTCGTAACAAAATATATAAAAATCTTTTATTCAATATATTAGCTCTATTTTACTCCGCTTTGATCATTTTTCGGATCGTTCTTTCACTATCATTATTAATATGTAAAATGTAAACTCCTTTTTGCAAATGTTGTGTATGGATGATGGATTTATTGTTTGTTAGCATTTGTCTGCTCAGTATTTTGCCATCCATACTTTTTATCTCTATTTCAATGGGGTTGCTGAATGATGCTGATCTTTCAAACATAATTTTTTCCTTAAAAGGGTTAGGATAGATGCGAAATGATTTGTCTGCATTCAAGTCGGCAGAATGACTAATCACGCAAAACGAGCAGTTATTTTGGAAACTGATTTTGGTATCCTCCCTCATTTGCGCATCGAAATTTTTGCCATCCTGACAATTATTTTTCAACTGATAATTCAACCATGGAAGCAGATATTTTTTGATCAGACTATGTTGTTCACTTCTGCTGATAGAGGGCCCAGGTCCACAGGAGCTTTCTCCAAAACTGCAGTTGAAATTATCATTAGCCATATAACAATGACTCCCCCCTGTGATTGAGATATAGGTCTTGCAACTACTTTTGGTTGCATTGTACATAAGTAGCTGATGGCTGGCCGGAGGGGTAACACAATCGTTGGAGCCTGCTATTACAAGAGAAGGGATGCTAAAATTGGATGCCGCACTAACGGCGGAAGGATTGGTTTCAGCAGCAGCTAAAGTAGCAATGGCTTTTATAACGGTGCTGCCGGATGCAGCCAAATGTGCCGCACCTCCCCCCATGCTATGCCCCATCACAACATTCATAGGCGCAACCTTATTAAAAAATATGGAGGTGTTTAATGTGTTCTGTTGGTACATGCTTTGAATAACATAGGCAAGGTCTTTACCAAACTCGGCATGTGATGGAGAAAAACCACCCTCTGTTTTTGGAAGTGCCACTATATATCCTTCCGGCACCAGCATATTCCAGATATTGGTATACGCATCCACCGTCATTACAAAGCCATGCCCAAAACTTATAATGGGGAAAACCGTTGCATTAGCACCTGCTACCGTTGTATTGGTGCCGGTCTGTGTAGCAGGATAATAAATATCTGTGGGGATGCTTCTGTTATTGCGGGCAGGATCCGTAAAGGTTAAGGTTGTTTTCCCTATAAGATAAGGCTGTGAAGTGGCAGCCTCATAAAAAAAAAGGCAAATTAATAAAACAAGCAGTCGGTTAAAGAAAATAGATTTCATTCAAATATTACAATTATCAATATTTATTGTTGAACGAAAGTAATTCATCTATTGATTACAACTTACTATGGCTTTTTCGGATTTACATAGGCTTATTACCGGCATACCATAAATAGAATGTAAATTTGCCATTCTCAAAGAAAAGAATATGTTTAAGAATTTAAGCGAAAGACTGGAGGCAGCCTTTAAGAACGTAAAAGGAGAAGGCCGTATCACCGAATTAAATATTGCAGCAACGGTAAAAGATATTCGAAGGGCTTTAGTGGATGCGGATGTGAACTATAAAATTGCCAAGGATTTTACGGATGAAGTAAAGGATAAAGCCATAGGATCCAAGGTGTTACTGGCTGTAAATCCGGGTCAGCAAATGGTCAAAATTGTGCAGGATGCACTTACGGATCTGATGGGTGGTTCGGCCAGCGATCTCGATGTAAAAGGTGCCCCTGCCGTTATTCTTATCGCCGGTTTACAGGGTAGTGGTAAAACGACTTTCAGTGGGAAATTAGCTAACTATCTTAAGACACAGAAAGGGAAATCTCCTTTATTGGTAGCTGCTGATATTTACCGGCCGGCCGCGATCGATCAACTGAAAGTATTAGGAGGACAGATCGGGGTAGAAGTTTATAGTGATCCTGAAAATAAAAATGCGGTTGCCATTGCTGAGCAAGCCATAAAAGAAGCGAAAGCGAAAAATAAGAATGTGGTCATCATAGATACGGCGGGTCGTCTTGCTGTTGATGAGGTGCTGATGAAGGAAGTGGCCGATATCAAATCGGCAGTACAACCGACTGAGATCTTGTTCGTAGTGGATAGCATGACCGGTCAAGATGCAGTTAATACGGCGAAGGCATTCAATGATCGTCTTGATTTTACGGGGGTGGTACTTACCAAATTAGATGGTGATACCAGAGGTGGTGCTGCTTTATCTATTAAGTATACCGTCAACAAACCCATCAAATTTGCGAGCAGTGGAGAGAAGATGGAGACCCTGGATGTGTTTCACCCCGACAGGATGGCACAGCGTATTCTGGGGATGGGAGATATCACCTCATTGGTAGAAAAGGCCCAGGCTCAGTTTGATGAAGAAGAGGCCCGTAAACTGGAAAAGAAAATCAGAAAAAATCAGTTTGATTTCAATGATTTTAAGCAGCAGATGGAGCAGATCAAAAAGATGGGAAATCTGAAAGATCTGATGGGCATGATTCCAGGTGTAGGCAAAGCCATTAAAGATGTTGATATCAGCGATGATCAGTTTAAGGGAGTGGAGGCCATCATAAACTCTATGACTCCTCAGGAAAGAGCGAATCCGGATCTTATTGATATCAGCAGAAGAAAAAGAATTGCGTTGGGTTGTGGTAAGGATATAGGAGAAGTGAATGCATTTATGAAGCAATTTGAACAGATGAAGCAGATGATGGGTATGATGAGTAAAATGCCGATGGGAGGCAGAATGATGCCCGGTTTGGGAAGAAGGTAACTTTTTTTAAAAAAGATTGGAAAATAGCGAATAAGAACTTAGTTTTGCCCTCCTTAAAAAGAAAACCAATTTATTCACGCATTTAAATTTTAATTTAAGATGCCAGTCAAAATCCGACTTCAAAGACATGGGTCCAAGAAAAGACCCTTCTACTTTATCGTAGTAGCTGATGCTAGAGCTCCCAGAGATGGTAAATTCATTCAGAAAATTGGAACTTACAATCCGGTTTCTGAGCCTGCTGTTATTCAAATAGACAGACAGAAAGCGCTCGAGTGGCTTCATAAAGGGGCACAACCTACGGATACAGTTAGAAAAATCCTTTCCAGCAAAGGAGTATTGTATTTAAAACATTTATTGCGTGGTGTAAGCTTAGGTTTATTCGATCAGGCTGCTGCGATGGATAAATTTCAGTCCTGGCACCAAGAGCATGAAGCGGCTCAGGCTAAAAAACGCGAAGAAAACCGTCGTGCTAGAATGAAAATGCGTAGTGGAGGTAACTACCAACGCCGTCCGGCTCCCCGCAGATCGGAAGAAAATCAAGCCGATGCAGCACCTCAAGGAGAATAATTCAATCTTCTTTTAATAGAAAATCCCCGACAAAGTCGGGGATTTTTTTATAGCCTGTTGAAAATTTCTTTATCTCAAGATCTTGATAACATCTTGCTTAGTACCGCGATTTAATTGAATCAGATAAATACCTTCTTCGGGAAGTTTGAAATGTATTTGTTGTTGATTTGCCCCTTGAGTAAGGTTCAACTTTTGGTTATATAGTAATCTTCCATTGATATCTATAATGTTTATATATCCAACCTCATCTTTTGAATTATTGAACATCAATCTGATTTGATTATTCGTTGAAGTCCATCTGATATTTTCTTTTTGCATAGTCGCAGGGGCAGATGCTTTTCGCCCGCTAATAGAACCGCTCCATATAAATCTTGTTTCCAGCGGGTAATGATCTGAAGTGGTTGTACTGTAAGAGGGTATCCAGCTCTCTACCTGACTTCTTAAAATTCTTGCAGAACCACTTACATATAATGTATTCAATTCATTGGAAAGAATGGCATGATCAATGATATCAGGATAAGAAGCAGTAGAGGGAATACGAGCTAAACTAAGTGGCAGAGAAGGTAGACTGAAGTTGGCAACATCTGATTTAAAATCAATCCATGATGTGGTTGTGTCTGGAGCGATTTGTGTGGTAATTGTTTTGTCCAAGTCATCATTGAGGTCGCCTAATACAATGACATTAGAACTGCCGTATTGAACATTTAATGAGTCTCTCAATTCAAGCGCACCCGCTTTTCTCCTATTATAAGAAATGATAAAATCTGAGGTGTTGGCTTTGGCATGCACATTCACCAATACCATTCTGCGTGTAGAACCATTTAATGTAACGTCTGCTTCCATCAGATAAGGGAAACGTCCACTACTCCAGTTATAAGAAGCATTTACACTACCGAATTTAAGAATAGGATAGGTCTTTATCGGATTTACCCGGCTGGTTTTATATATATAGGCAAGCTTCTGCGCAGATACACAAGATGAAGCCTGAACCCCATTGGAACAAAAGTCATTGCCAATAACCACGGAGTAGCCTGGCATTTGATTGACAACACTTTGAAGACGGGATGCGCTAACTACCTCCTGCAAGGCATAGATGTCAGCGTTAATATTGGTAAGTATAGTTTGTACATTTTGCTGTTGCAAATTATCATCTGTAGGGCCTAGTGATCCTCCAAACCATTCGATATTCCAATTGACGATTTTTAGTGTGTCTTGAGCAGGAGCCGGCACGATACTGTTTGCGCTGAGTGATACTTTGTTATCTGACCAAGTGCCTGTTTGAAAAGTAATGATATTAGTGAAGGATTGGCCTGAGGCAGTAGGTGAACATCTAACAAAAACTGTTTTTGGTGACTGTACCTCCAGAGCCGTAAAGATGATTTGACTTGCAAAATTGCTGCCATCTTTTGATAAGCTGAACGGAAGAGGAGCAGAAAGGGTTAAATCGCTGATGACATTGGTAGTGTTAAAACTAAAGCTGAGAGAAGGCGATGTAATACCGGAAGGAACATAGCCAAAATCTAATGAAGCGGGATTAACGGAGAGGGTTGGTGTCGGAGGGGGTATTGTGGTAAATGACCATGCACCACTACCACTAATGCCTGCAAAATTATTGCCGGCCAGATCTCTGAAAGTCCCGGCAGCGATCTCTACATATACTTTTTGATTATAAGTTAGGCTGGCTGTGAAATTTGCAGTTGAACCTGAAATACTAACGGCAGCTGTACTCACATCAATAGTTTGAAGTGGTGTTCCATTGGTAAAATCTTTTATTACAATATTCCCGCTCCCTTTTTGAATAGCTTCATTGAATGTTATGCTGAAAGGAGAATTAAGTGCAACTCCTGTAGCATTATTGGCAGGATTAAGCGAAGAAATAGCCGGTGGGGTTACATCTGATGCACTAAGTTGAATGGAAAAATCATCAATGGCCAGCCCATCATCAGCGCCGCTTGCATCAAAATCTGTCCAACGGATCCAGAAGATGGCATTGTTGGCGATGCTGAGTCCAGTAATAGTAGCTGAACGCAATGATCGGTTTCCTGCCAGATTCCCGTTTATTGCCCCCACGCTTGTTACATTCACAGAATTAAAGTCGAGCGTGTTATTGTCAATCCAGGTGCCACTGGTAAGCGAACTTGCATTCAGGCTATATTGAAAATCCAACCGATCGGCCCCTCTGCCTGTGGTACCACAACGCCATTGCTCTCCCGCATAGGAGATGATCAATGAAGTAATGGTTCTGCCGGTCGTATTCCGGAATTGAGCTCCTAAAACAGGAATTAAGCTGGAGGATTGTAAGGCACCCAATGCTCTTTCTGTATTATTGACAGCACCATAACTATAGGTGTCTCCGGTAGTGGTTGATCCGGCATCCACGGTATATCTTGAATTTGCTGCACTGCCACTTTCCACTAGCCTCCATCCGGAAGGTAAAGTACTGGAAGAGCCCGAAGTACTTCTTAGTGTGTTGAAATTTTGCGTGTGGGGGGTAGTGGTGGATGAAATGCTGATCTGTGCGTTTGACAAACTGGCTAATACCATTACAAACGAAAAAAGACAACTCCTGATCATACAATTGATTTATAAATGACAAAGAGGATATGTGGATGAGCAGGATGTTAATCAGAGTATTAGTGAAGGCTGCTGAAAGCAGTTGTTAAAATTATGATTTTTACATGAAATTTTAAATCTTTTGTTGAATCATGATGCAGGTTGCCGGTTAATGCCGATTATACAGAAGAAAGATTTTACCTTTACCCTCAAATTAACTGCTTATGCCTTCCTTCGATATTGTATCTAAAGTAGATGCCCAGGCGTTGGACAATGCTGTAAATGTAACCACCAAAGAGATCACCAACCGCTTTGATTTTAAAGGTAGTCATGTGGTGATCGACCTGAATAAAAAAGAATTTAAAATTTCCATTGAGGTAGAAGATGATATGAAACTTCGTCAGCTGATCGATATACTGATCAATCGGGCACACAAACAGGGTATTGCTCCGGAAGCCTTTGATCAGAGTAAGGCTTCGGTACAAAGTGGAAAATTAGTGAAACAGGAGATTAGTGTCCGTAACGGACTGAAGCAGGAAGATGCCAAAAAGATTGTAAAGCATATAAAGGATGGCGGGTTAAAAGTGCAGGCATCCATCAATGATGATCTGGTTCGGGTAACCGGCAAGAAGATCGATGATCTTCAGGAAGTTATACAGGCTTCCAAAGGGTGGAATCTGGGTATACCCCTTCAATATGAGAATATGAGGTCGTAATGGAGACTTCGTTTGGCAACTAAAGGCTGATTCCCTATCTTTGCCCTCCTTTAAAA
>JBKCGY010000316.1:0-2606 GCA_046303015.1 Bacteroidota bacterium
AGCCGATAAAATCGATTTATGCATGCAGTCAATTTTGAAAAACGGACACAAATGTAGGAATTTTCGGTTGGCAGCTGATTTTATTCTGGTTAGTAACAATAACTTAATTTACGTAATATCCAAAATAGCATATAAATTTAAGGTTTCATCAGCATATAATCACCATCATGAACAGAATATTTTCAGGTTACCTCCTTTTACTGATTTCCTTTTCACTAAACGCCGTAGGCCAAACCAAACAGAACTATAAAATTGCTGTCATTGGATTTTACAATCTGGAGAACCTGTATGATACAACAGACAATCCTATGGTTGATGATAATGAATTCACGCCGGCCGGCCCCAAAAAATATAATGGGGAGATCTATTATGACAAATTACAGAAACTATCAACGGTGATTGCTGAGATGGGGTCCGATAAAAGCCCCGATGGTCCGGCCATACTGGGTGTTGCTGAAATTGAAAATGACACCGTTTTAGCCGATCTGGTCCGTCAACCCCTTATTGCAAAAAGAAATTATAAGATCGTGCATTATGATTCACGTGATGCGCGTGGTGTAGATGTAGGGCTACTTTATAATCCCAAATATTTTAAAGCAGAAGCCAGTGACAAACTATTTGTTTCGCTCCCTACCGGTGCAAAAGATGCATACTATACAAGAGATGTTTTATGGGTAAAGGGGCAACTTGATGGTGAAACAATACATGTTTACGTGAACCACTGGCCTAGTCGAAGAGGAGGAGAGAAAAGAAGTGAACCCGGCAGAAAGGCCGCCGCACAGGTTTGCAGAAACCATATGGATTCCATTATGAAAACAGAACCCCATGCAAAATTTGTAGTTATGGGCGACTTAAACGATGACCCTCTCAATAAAAGCATCACAGAAGTTATAGGCGCAAAGGCTGAGATCGAGCAGGTTAAAACCGGTGGCATGTATAATCCCTGGACTGAATTGTACAATAAAGGCATCGGCACATTGGCGTATCAGGATGCCTGGGGTTTGTTTGACCAGATTCTCATATCACAAGCATGGCTGAATCATGATCAGGAAGGATTTTTCTTTAAGTCAAGATATATTTTCAACAAGCCCTATCTAGTGGAAAATATGGGGCGATATAAAGGCTATCCAATGCGCACATGGGATGGGAATATATACAGAGGAGGATATAGTGATCACTTCCCGACTTATATTGTATTGCTGAAGAAAGTTTTATAAAAAATTTCCTCCCTCTACATCCCCCAAAGCGAGGGGATATATAATCACATAGACATGTATTTGGCATTTTACCATGTAAAGAGTAAATAATCTTTTATCGTGTTTGGGCCATTACCCTGAATTCCTTTAATTTTGCACTCCCTACGGAGGCTGTAGCTCAGTCGGTTAGAGCGTCAGTTTGTGGCACTGAAGGCCGTGGGTTCGAAACCCATCAGCCTCCCAATCCCTGCTTAACGCAGGGATTCTTTATTTGAAAATATTTAGCGCATTATGAATTATATCCTTATCCTCATTCCTATTATTTCAGGATTCATAGGATGGGTAACCAACTGGGTGGCTATAAAAATGTTATTTCACCCAAGACAACCCATTTATATTTTAGGAATAAGTATTCAGGGCATATTTCCAAAAAGACAGGAACAGTTTGCCGCGAAGTTGGGCAAACTCGTAAGTGAAGAACTGCTTTCATTTGAAGAGATTAAATCGGTCATCGCCAACCCAAGTAATCTCTCCTCTATCATGCCTATGTTGGATCAAGCAATCAATCGTTTTTTAAATGAGAAATTGAGCGAAACATTACCCATGATCAGTATGTTTATAGGCGACAAAACCATCGACAAGATCAAAACAGTATTATCGAATGAATTGGAACAAATGCTTCCGTTAATGATCGACCAATATGTAGATAAAATAAAGGACCGTTTAGATCTTGAAAAGATTGTAACTGATAAAGTCAAAAAATTTTCTAGCGACAAATTGGAATCCATTTTATATCAGGTAATGGCTAAGGAATTTAAATCGATTGAGATACTGGGGGGGATATTAGGCTTCCTGATCGGTTTATTGCAAGTCGCCATCACCTATCTGGCAAATTAATATCGCATAACAGCAGTTCAGGTACAGAATCATACCGCTTATAATTTTTTTGACTTAAAATGAAGCGCCTGATAAGAAATTTGTGAACTATTCCTACTAAAATCTATTATATATTCATGAACAAATTATTTTGCCTTGTCTTGATCGCTCTTGCTCAAACCAGTTTTGCTCAATTTCCCGGCATGGGTAAAGGTGGCCAGCAAATGAATGTTGGCCGATTATATGGAAAGATTGTGGATGCAAAAACCAACAAACCCATTGATGCGGTTTCTGTACAACTCTATCAAAACAAGTACGACTCTGCTACAAAAACAAGAAAAGATGTAATCATCAATGGACAGTTAACTAAGACAAATGGTGAATTTAACCTGGAAGGACTTCCTGTAATGAGTTCTTTTAAATTAAAGATCAGCGCCATCGGTTACAAAAACATAGAACAAAAAATCGCCTTTGATATCAAGATGGGCAGCGGGACAGATATGTCGCAAATGCTGAACAAGGTCAATAAAGATC
>JBKCGY010000317.1:0-7272 GCA_046303015.1 Bacteroidota bacterium
GTAATAATGACCGGTTGTAAAAAGGAAAGTTTTGATGATCTTTCTTATCTGGATACTGTTACCAGCGCAGACAAGCTTTCAGCCTTGTTTGAAATTACACAGGATAATTCGGGTAATGTTACCATCACACCATCTGGAGAAGGGGTCGCTTCTTTTGATGTGTATTACGGTGATGGTACGGCAACGCCTGTAAAATTGGCGCCCGGGAAAAGCACCCAGCATAAATATGCAGAAGGCAATTACAATGTAAAGATCGTAGGATATAATATTAAAGGTCAGCCAACGGAAGCTACCAAACCATTAACGGTTACATTCAGGGCGCCTGAAAATCTGGAGGTAACGGCTAATATTGATCCGAATAATAATTACAAATTAGATGTGTCAGCCAAAGCACAATACGAAACATTCTTCCGTGTTTACTTTGGAGATGTGTCTAATGAAGTGCCGCAATCATTTAATGAAGGTCAAACCATCAGTCATATTTATCCTGCGGTAGGCACATACACACTTCGCGTGGTAGCGTTAAGTGGGGGAGTAGCTACAACAGAATTTACAAAAGTGATCAATATTGTTGATCCCGTATTACTACCTCTTACATTTGAATCCCCTACGGTAGATTATTCATTTATCAATTTTGGCGGAGGTAATGTTAGTGTTATTAATAACCCTCAATCCGGCGGCATCAATACTAGTGCTAAAGTAGGTCGCATGGTAAAAAATCCACCTGAAGTATGGGGTGGTGCGGTTATAACTTTAGGAGAGCCCATCAATTTTTCTTCCAATAAGATCTTCCGGATGAAAGTGTATTCTCCAAGGGTTGGTGCGCGCGTTTTACTAAAGGTAGAAAATCTAACAGATGGTGGTACATTTTTTGAAAAAGAAGCCACTTCTACTGTAGCCAATGCTTGGGAAGATCTCGCTTTTGATTTCAGTACGATCAATACGGCCAATACATATCAGAAAGTGGTTTTAATTTTCGACCTGGGTGTTGGCGGAGATGGTTCGCCCAATTACACGTGGTTATTTGATGATATTCGTCAAACGAATACATTGCCCGGTTTAATCGCACTTCCTTTAACGTTTGAATCCTCTAATACCACCTACAACTTCACCAATTTTGACGGCGGTAATTCTACGGTCATCAATAATCCTGATGCCAGTGGTATTAATACAAGTGCCAAAGTAGTTCGTATGATAAAGAATGGCGGACAGCCATGGGGCGGTAGCTTATTAGGATTAAGTAATCCAATCGATTTTTCTGCTAACAAAATTTTCCGAATGAAAGTATGGTCGCCACGTGCGGGTGCCAAAGTTTTATTGAAGGTTGAAAATGCCTCTAATCCAGGAATCAATTTCGAAAAGGAAGCTGTAACCACTGTTGCCAATGGATGGGAAGATTTGGTTTTTGACTACAGTGCTATTAATGCCTCTGCTACTTATAATAATATTGTGATCATATTTGAATTAGGCACTGTTGGAGATGGCTCATCGAATTTCACTTTTTATTATGATGATATCCGTCTTACCAATACTTTCCCAAATGATATTGTATTGCCGCTCACATTTGAATCAACTACGCTTACATACAATTTCACCAACTTCGATGGGGGTAATGCATCGGTTATTAACAACCCGGATGCAAGCGGTATCAATACCAGTGCAAAAGTTGCACGAATGATTAAGGGTGCAGGACAACCCTGGGGTGGTGCATGGATTGGGTTGACGAGTCCGATTGATTTTTCAGTAAAGAAAACATTTAAAGTGAAAGTGTGGTCCCCACGAGCAGGAGCCAAACTATTATTGAAAGTGGAAAATCAGGATAACGGCGGCATCAATTTTGAAAAAGAAGTAAGCACCACTACATCCAACGCATGGGAGGAACTGACTTTTGATTTCAGTGCTATCAATACCACAAATAGTTATCAGAAGATTGTGCTCATTTTTGATTTGGGTACAGTAGGGGATGGTTCTTCGAATTTTACTTTTTACTTTGATGACATTCGCCTGAACTAATTCGCTGATTAATTGCATTATGATGATTAAACAGTTTAATACATTAAATATATAATTATGAAAAAATATTATAATCTTCTGGCTTTTGTAATGCCTTTTCTGGTTCTTTTTGCCGGTTGTAAAAAGGAAGAGTATAAACTTGGTGAAATTAAAGCGCCTTCAAATCTCACTATTAACACAGTGGTTGTCGGTACAGATGTATCTAATCCTGCAGGGGATGGAAGTGGCAAAGTCAGTATTACAGCTTCAGCTCAAAATGCCATTACCTATAAGATTGATTTTGGAGATGGTAATGTTCAGATTGTGCCTTCGGGAACGATCACATACAAATATGCCAATCCGGGAACTTCTGACTATACCATTAAGGTTAATGCTATAGGTACTGCAGGTGTACAATCAACTATAAGTAAAACGGTTAAAGTGTTTGTTGCCTTTACCATTCCATCTAATATTTTGTCGGGAATGACAGGCGGCTCATCAAAAATATGGGTAACCGATAAAGCAGAGCCCGGTCATTTTGGTGTAGGACCTGCAGGGGAATTTGCGCCCATTTGGTATGCTGCAACTCCAAATACGAGAGAGGAATGTGCGTACGATGATGAGATTAAATTCGAAAAAGATGCGAACAATAATATCTTTATGACGGTTGAAAACAAAGGACAATCATTCTCTATCGGAGCATCGTCATCATTTTATGGTTTTGGTGGAGGAGATGCTTGTTTTAATATTGCTGCAGGGGGAATGAAAAAGCTCATATTCCAGGATGCAACTTCTGCTTCTACCTCTGCTAATTCCACTCGTATACAATTTACTGTGCCTGGTAATGGCATTATAAATTTTGGCACCGGTGGTGTGACCTACGAAATACTTTCTGTAAGCGAAACACAAATGCATTTGCGTAATATTGGATCTGATGGGAATAGTTGGTATCAAAAATTGCGAGTAAAACAATGAGGCTTTTATTCTATTTTATTGCATTTTTACTTTTCTCATGTAAAAAAGACAGTGCGGGAGTTAATGAACTCCCGCCTTCTGATTTAATTTTTACGGCTGAGGTTAGTACAGATAACAGTGGCAATGTAACTTTCCGGGCTTCTGCTAAGAATGCAACCACCTATGAATTTGATTTGGGAAATGGTGTCTTTAAGATTGAGCCGACAGGTGTTCTTGCCTATAAATATCCTGCATCGGGAAACTATGAAGTAAAAGTATTTGCAAAGAATAGCTCAGGTCAGATGATATCTAAAACGCTTCAGATATCTGTTGCTGTAGGTCTCTCTTTGCTATGGTCAGATGAATTCAATACTCCGGGTGCGCCGGATCCGGCCAAATGGAATTATGATATCGGAACAGGTTCTTCGGGTTGGGGAAATAATGAGTTGCAATATTATACGAGCCGTTCAGACAATGTTACCGTATCCAATGGCACACTCAAAATAATTGCCCGTAAAGAAAGCTATAGTGGCAGTAATTATACTTCTGCCAGATTGATTACGCGTGATAAATTTTCTTTCAAATATGGGCGAGTGGAATCGAGCGCCAAGTTGCCAGTAGGAATTGGCACTTGGCCTGCTATTTGGATGTTGGGTTTTAATATTGGAACGGTTGGCTGGCCAGCATGCGGTGAAATTGATATCATGGAACATGTTGGTTCGCAGTTGAATAAAATTTATGGCACAGTTCATTATCCGGGTTTTTCAGGCGGAAATGCTTTGGGGGGCACCACCATAATATCCAACGCAACTACAGCGTTTCATGTTTATGCTATGGAGTGGAATGAAACGGCCATTCGTTTTTTTGTTGACGGAACTTTGTATTTCACTTTCGCCAACAATGCCTCAATCCCTTTCAATCACAAATTTTTCTTACTAATGAATGTGGCTATGGGTGGAAATTTCGGTGGCTCTATTGATCCCTCCTTTACTCAATCACAATTGGAAGTTGATTATATAAGAGTATATCAATAGAAAAGATCTTGTACAGTATGAAACATAATATCTAAACATCTTTAATGAATAGTGGATGAATAAATATTTAAAATATATCTGTTGCCGTTTACCTTATTTTATTCTACTTCTTTTTCCATCTAAAGTTGTCTCACAATTTCAATATAAGCGATTGGTGTGGGCAGATGAATTTAATCAAAACAGTATGCCGGATACATCGAGATGGACCTATGATGTCGGAGTAGGATGTCCACAAAACTGTGGATGGGGTAATAATGAACTTCAGTATTATACACAACAACGAAAAGAAAATGCACGAGTTGAAGATGGCAAATTAATCATAGAAGCACGTAAAGAGAATTATCAAACGAATGCATATACATCAGCACGTTTAATTACCAAAGGGAAAAAACACTGGACGTATGGGCGTTTTGAAGTAAAAGCAAAATTACCTGTTGGGGTAGGTCTATGGCCGGCTATATGGATGCTGCCGGCAAATTCAGCGTATGGTATCTGGCCTAACAGTGGCGAAATTGACATCATGGAATTTGTAGGTTATGTGCCGGATTCAATCTATGCCACCATTCATACAGGCGCTTTTAATCACATGAGAGGAACACAAAAAGGAAAAACTATTCAGCTGAAGGATCTGGCAAACGCTTTTCATGTTTATGGAATTGAATGGACTTCTGAGTCGATTTCATTTTATGTTGATGCAGTAAAATTCAATGAATTCAAAAATGATAAAAACGGCTTTGCTTCCTGGCCTTTTGATAAAGAGTTTTATTTTTTACTGAATGTTGCAGTAGGAGGTAACTGGGGAGGAAAGAAAGGAGTAGATAATCAAATATTTCCACAGCGAATGGAAATTGATTATGTGCGTGTCTATCAATAATAAAAAAAATGTTTGTGAAAAAAATAGCCTGGATATTTTTTGTGTTTTTTTCAAATCAAGTTATAAAAGCGCAATCCATTCTTGCCACTGCTACTGACATTGATCGTAAGGTTGATTCATTATTGTCGTTAATGACAATGGAAGAAAAAATTGGTCAGCTGAATCAAATTACAAGCGATTGGATTTTTACCGGCCCAATAAAAAAAGATAATGATAAAGTAGAGCAGATCAAAAAAGGGATGATTGGTTCTATGCTGAATGTGAGTGGCGTTAAACATACGCGCGAACTACAGGAATATGCGATGCAATCGCGGTTGAAAATTCCTTTACTTTTTGGATTAGATGTAATACATGGTTTTCGAACTACATTTCCATTGCCATTAGCGGAAGCAGCAAGTTGGGATCTGGATGCAATGGAAAGAAGTGCACGTATTGCTGGTAAAGAAGCCGCAGCTGCAGGCATTCACTGGACTTTTGCACCCATGGTTGATATTGCCCGAGATCCCCGTTGGGGTCGTGTGATGGAGGGCGCAGGTGAGGATCCTTATCTCGGTTCTTTGATTGCGAAGGCAAGGGTAAAAGGCTTTCAGGGAAAGGGAATCGGAGATACAACAGGCGTGTTGGCATGTGCCAAACATTTTGCAGCCTATGGTGCGGCTATTGGCGGGAGAGATTATAATAGCGTTGACATGAGTATGCGAACATTATGGGAGACATATTTGCCGCCATTTAAAGCAGCCGCAGATGCAGGGGCTGCTACGTTTATGAATTCATTTAATGATCTCAATGGAATACCTGCTACCGGCAGTCGTTATTTGCAGCGAGATATCCTGAAGGGTAAATGGAATTTTAAAGGATTTGTAGTGAGCGATTGGGGAAGTATCGGCGAAATGGTAAACCATGGTTTTGCCTCTGATGAAAACGAAGCTGCTCGTTTAGCGATCAATGCAGGAAGTGATATGGATATGGAAAGCAGAAGTTACCGTAATCATCTTATACAGCTGGTGAAAGAAAATAAAGTTCAGCTTGGTTTGATTGATGATGCGGTAAAAAGGATTTTAAGGAAAAAATTTGAACTGGGTCTGTTCAACGATCCATTTCGCTTTTGCAATCAGCAACGTCAGGACGAGCAATGGAATCATACAGAAAATATTAAGGCGGCAAGAGATATGGCGTGCAAGAGTATGGTTTTACTGAAAAATGAAAAACAACTTTTGCCTTTATCAAAAAAAGATATCACAATTGCTTGTATTGGTCCTTTTGTAAAGTCAGTACGTGATCACCTTGGTTTTTGGAGTATCGAATGGCCCGATGACAGCAGTCGAATCGTTACATTATGGGATGGAGTAAAGAAAAAATTATCAAAGGAGTCAACATTGACTTATGCTAAAGGATGTAACATAAATGATAAGGACACCACAGGTTTTGCTGAAGCTGTAAAAGTTGCGCTTCAGTCAGATGTAATCATTTTAACAGTTGGTGAAGATCGTAATATGAGTGGAGAATCAAAAAGCAGGAGCGTATTGCGGTTGCCGGGTGTACAAGAACAATTGATTCAGACTTTGGTTGCAACGGGCAAGCCGCTGATATTATTAATTCATGCAGGAAGGCCGCTGATATTTAACTGGGCAGCAGATAATGTGCCCTCTATAGTATATGCATGGTGGTTAGGTACAGAAGCAGGTAATGCGATGGCTGATGTGTTATTTGGAGATTATAATCCATCGGGTAAATTGCCCATGACTTTTCCAAGAAATGAAGGACAAATCCCTATATATTATAATCACTTCAATACCGGTCGTCCACCGGCCAATGACTCTAGCAACATCTATGTTTCTTCATATATTGATTTGCCGAATTCTCCTCGTTATCCTTTCGGCTATGGATTAAGTTATACATCATTCCTGTATGACCCGATTGTGCTAAGTGATACGTTGTTAAAGGGAGATCAGACATTAAACATATCCGTTCGTGTAAAAAATAACGGTAAATATGCAGGCAGAGAAACAGTGCAATTATATCTGCGTGATCGTTTTGCCAAAGTGATTCGCCCAGTTAAAGAGTTAAAGCGATTTAAACAAATTCAATTGGATCCCGGTGAAACCGCCGTTGTGAATTTTACAATTTCCACCGCTGACTTATCATTTTACGATGATCAGTTAAATTATGATTGGGAACAAGGGGTTTTTGATGTAATGATAGGAGGCAATTCCAGTGATGTGCAAATCAAATCTTTCAATTGGAATAAGTAGTTCTGGTTACCGAAAATTATTTCGCAGATTAATTACTCTTTTTAATTAATTGGATTGTTTTGGGTGAATGGCCGGATATTTTTAAGAAATACATACCATTTGACAGTGAAGAGAAATCTTTTTGTTCAACATTGTTCCCCTCAAAAATGATTTTACCTGAAATATC